>CAWUNT010000001.1:0-26508 GCA_963923405.1 uncultured bacterium
CATGTGTTCGTTCATCGCGATTCCGGCTTTCGCCGCCGGCAAATCGACTGGAGCGCTTTCGCCCAAGATCAGTCCGGCCCTGGCCCGTCAAATGAAAGCCCTGACGGCGGGAGAATCGGTCGACGGGGAGCGCAACATCCCGGCCCTGGTCTACATGATGGAACAAGCCAACCTGGACAAGGCCTACGAACTGGAAAACAAGTCAGAGCGTGGATTGTACGTTTACCGGGCGCTGGTCGCGACTGCCCGCAAGTCCCAACGCAGCCTCATCGCGTGGCTCAAGGCGCATAAACTGGAATACAAGTCCTACCACCTGGGCAACGCGATTGCCGTGATGAACGCCACCCCGGACGTCATCAGCGAGATCGCTGCCCGCCCTGATGTGCAGCGCGTCGTGGCAGACCCGAAAATCCGCGCGAAAGTCCCGCAACCCCAGTTACTGGAAACCATTGAGCCGACTCCAGACGGAACCGGCGAAAACGTCGTCAAGATCGGAGCGGAACGGGTCTGGAACGAGATCGGAAACAAAGGCGCCGGTATCGTGGTCGGCGGTCAGGATACGGGTATCCAGTGGGATCATCCGGCCCTGAAAAACCAGTACCGCGGATGGAACGGTGGCAAGGCTGACCATACCTACTCATGGCACGATTCAATCTCGAAACCGCTGGCCCCGGAAAAGCAAAACCGCTGCGGCTACAACATCAGCATTCCATGTGACGACAACGGACACGGCACGCATACAATCGGAACGGTGGTCGGTGACGATGGCGCAGCCAACAAAATTGGCGTGGCACCGGGCGCGAAGTGGATCGGATGCCGCAACATGGACGAAGGCCTTGGTGCCCCGCACACGTACCTTGAGTGCTTCGAGTTCTTCCTCGCACCCTACCCGCAAGGCGGCAACGCCGCGACCGATGGCAAGCCCGAGATGGCACCGCACGTCATCAACAACTCATGGGGTTGTGACCACAACGAAGGCTGTGACGGCAGCGAGTTCCTTGGTGTGCTGAAATCACTCGAGGCAGCCGGCATCATGGTCGTGGCATCGGCCGGTAACAGCGGCCCGGGTTGTGGCACCATCGAATCGGCCCCGGCGCATCACACCGACGAAACCCTGTCGGTCGGCGCGATCGATCATCGCACCGACGGAATCGCGTCGTTCTCGAGCCGCGGCCCGTCGTTGTTTGATAACGGCGTCGGTCCCGACGTGACGGCTCCCGGCGTCAATGTCAGGTCATGCGTCCCGGGCAACAGCTACGCCGGATCAGGATGGAGCGGAACGTCGATGGCCGGACCACACGTCGTCGGCCAGGTCGCGCTCATGTGGAGCGCCGCGCCTGGACTGTCCGGCAAGGTGCGTGAAACCGTTGACCTGATCCGCGGCACCGCCGTGGCCAAGTCCTCGACTCAGACGTGCGGCAACGTCGCTGGCAATGCCGTACCGAACAATGTGTTCGGCTACGGGATCATCAACGCTTACGAATCCGTCAAAGCCGCAAAAGCCAAGTTCGGCGAGTAAAAGCCTGTTTATGGAGTCCTGGTTCTGTGACGTCCATACTCACCTGACCCACGAACGATTTCGCGATGACCAGCAAGAGGTCATCGCGAGAGCGATCGATGCCGGGCTCGGTGCGATCGTCAGTAACGGCCTCAATCCTGCCAGCAACCGCGAAATCTTGCGTCTTGCGAGCACGATTCCCCAGGTGAAACCCGCGCTCGGCATCTATCCCACAGACGCCGTCAATGACATGCTGCCAGAGGATTATCCTTACCGCGTGGATCGGTTCGACACGCGATCTGAGATCGAGTTCATCCGCTCATGCGCGGCGAAAAAACAGATCATTGCCGTCGGGGAATGCGGACTGGATGGTTATCTGGTCGGCGAGGACACATTCGCGGCGCAAGAAAAAGTATTCGAAGCCCTCATCGGGCTGGCGATCGACCATGACCTGCCCGTCATTGTGCATAGTCGCAAACGTGAGGTCCGCTGCGCCGAGATCCTGTCCTCTCTCGGAGCGAAAAAAGTCGATTTTCACTGTTTTGGAGGCAAGACCAAACACGCTCAGAAGTGGGCTGAAGATCACGGCTGGTATTTCTCGATTCCAGCGAATGCCCGCGTTTCGGAGAGTTTCCGCAAGATGTTGTCGTCCCTCCCGCCCGACCGGATCCTGACGGAGACAGACGCGCCATACATGGGTCCCGTGCGGGGCGAGAGGAATGAGCCCGCCAACGTCGCTGGTACGGTGGCGTTTCTCGCCGAACTTCGCGGTTGGCAACCTGAGGACGCAAAAAAAACAGTCTGGGGCAATTACCTCAGACTGTTCGGCGAATTCGATTCCCGGAACTGATACGCGACGCTTCAGAACGCCGCGCAACCTTCCCTGTTCACACGCAACTCGTAGTCGTCAAACAAGTACTTCAAACGCTCGCCTGACCGAACCTCAACCGTTGCCTCGGCATAAAGCGTCGCGCAGTACTGGGTCTCATTGGCAGCGAGCAGTTCCTGCTGGCTGACCTCGGCGCCGGCGGAAGCAGGCAGGATGCGGTAACGGATGAGCTTCTGGACGCGCACGTTGTAAGCGCCTTCCGGCAAACGGTGCAGCATGAAACCACCCGTCGCCAGAGCGTCAGCCGAGCGCGCTGCCTCGCCCTTGATGTAGATCTGGAATCCCTTGTGGAACGCGCGATTGTCGATGCGCGTCAGCAACTCGATCTTTCCGCCAGAGGCGATTTGATCCACCTGCTCTTTCGGAGCGGCGTCACTCAAAACTTCCTCGAATTGAAGCGAGAGATCGTTGGCGTCAAAGAATGCCTTGCCATTCACCGTCACTTCAGGAGCCGCGGGGATCGCCGCCTCAATGCAGCCGCTGAATGAATCGAACTTGCAATTCAGTCCGCTGTTGCGGTTCGCTACCGTTCCGTCAGCCCAGTTTTCCTGGGTGCGCCCTGTCACGCCAGTATCAACGAAGCAACCTTGAAAGAAAGCCATCGAAGCGACAGCAGCCAGCAACTTCTTAGCGCTACTCAAGCGGCTCAGTAACATAAAGCCTCCGTGCTTATTTTCTAATCATCAATCTTTCGCCATTCCTCCGCTCTGGTCAATGAGAAAAGCAAAACCCCGGCCAGTCGCCCGGCCGGGTCTGAATGATTGACGCTTGTTTGCTACTCGCTTGTCCCTGTCAAACGATCAGGGCGCGCCGACTTTACAGCCAGATCGAGAAACCAGTCCCGATCGTGGTTGTCTCGTTGCGGATCGAGTCAAAACTCGTGCTGCCGCTGCCCTTCATCAAGTGCTCCGAAATCGTCTTCACGGTGCCGAACACGGAGACCTGGCTGTTCAGGAAGTAATTCATGCCGATCGAGTAATACATGCCGCTGCCGTAGTAGTCGGCACGCTCGAGGCGTTGCACGAGATCCATGCGGGAAGCCAGGATTCCGCCGCCAAGTTCGAGATTCGCGAGAGGCGCCATGAACACGAAGCGCGCGCCGGCGTTGAGTCGTGAACCACTCAGGGTCTGGAGTCCGTCATCATTGCGCCGCAGCGACACGAAAGTATGGCCGCCTGTGAATTGTATGAACTTCATCACTTCGAGACCAAAATTGGTCCCGATACCGAAACCGCGCCACGAGTCACTGGATGGGCCAAGATTCCCGAGGCCCGAGACCGCGTCAGCGCTCTTTCCGGAAGAACTCACGCCGGAGAACTTGCCGAATTCGCCGTCGAGCGTCTGGGACACGAACATGTGACTGACGTTCCCGGAACGCATCGTGTTGACGAAGTTGTGGTTACCCGTCGCGACGGCCTGCGCGAATGCCTGATGGCTGGTTGCCAGCCCCAGAAACGCTGCCACGACAACCCCTGATGCCTTGACTGTGAATTTACAGAACCCCATTGCGGCCTCCCCGACCTCTACCAGCGCTTTAACCATCAGCGATCTGATTTTGGGTGAGGTACTTCAAGGCCCGTGCCAGACGCAGGCGTGGGAGGGTCAGGGGTCTGCCATAATTTTTTCTTATTGATTACAGTGGATTACAGACTGCCTTCCGGCAGGTTCGAAGCAGGGATCACCCGACAGGCATCAGGGGACCTGCCTAGCGAACAGGTGCAGTGTTAACAGGTTTGACAGCCTCGCCCCGTTCCAGGCGTGATACCCGGCCCGGGAACGGCGCCGCGGGGGCTCCGCCGCCATTGATCCGGATGTCGGCTGCCAGCTCGCCATTGCGCCCCGTGAAACGGGACCCACCCTTGCCGAGGAAGGCAAAAAGGCCAGGCTCGACACGCGAAAGGCTCCCCTGCACGTCCAGATCTCCGACATGCTCCTCGAGGTCATGATCCTCGCCAAAAGTACGGCTCAGGCTCAACCTCAAGCGAAGTTCCCCGGCCTCGGTTTTTCCGCCGGGAATCGTCTCCACATGCCAGTCGCCAAAATAAAAATGGTTCGGACGATCGATGCGCGCCCTCAGGTTGAACTCCTGGGCACGGCGCGGAATGGTGACTTCACGCGACCCGCGCCCCGCGGCGCCGGTTGTGGCGGCCGGCACACGCTCGAACCCCCGGATGACCAGGGGAATCCGCACGCGGGGCGCGTCCGCGTCCGCGTCCAGCTCCAAATCGGACGTATGGCTGGTCGATGCCTCTTTCGCGAACATGCTCCAGTCGTCTGGCTGGAATGGCGCCGCCATCGCGCTGGAGACCGTCATCAAGGCAGCCGTCACGAGAAAAAGTTTTTTGCCGACGCGCATCGGTTGGTTGCCTCATGACTTGGGGATTGGATAATCTCTCCCTTCATTATAGACCGACAAGGCAGCAAATGGGCAATGTCATGCACCGCATCAGGACCCGCGCCAACCGCGCGAAGGCAGCGCGCAGCGCGAATCCGGACCCATGCGGATATGTTGTCAATTGGTCCATCGGCGGCTTGATTCTGGCGAACTTCCTGTTTCTCGGACAGAAAATCCCGGTTCCTTCGTTGATTGCCAAACCCCGCACGGAAGCCCACCTTGAGCGCACCGCGAAGGCACTCGAAGCATGGCGTGCCGTCAACGGAACCTACCCGGCAACACTCGGCGAAATGATGGCGTCACCAGAAGTGCGCGAGGTCAATCCTGATTTTCATGACGCGTCAGGTAATCGCCTTGAATACATCCGGACCGGTTTCGATCGTTTCATCCTGCGCAGTTTTGGCAGTGACTCGGTCCCGGCCACCAGTAACTCAAGCAACGACGATATCATCCTGGAGAGCGCGAGTTCCCGGTACGCCGGAGGAATGGTCCTTAACAAAAGAGACCACCCGGAAGACCACAAAGGTGACTCCCGCGAGTCACCGGTCGCGGATGCCAGTTCTTTCGAGTTTTTCACGTGGCCACCGGCTGCGGCGGAAGGCCTGTGGTCGCCTGACGGACACTGGCTGGCGCGTGTTGCCTCAAATCCGGTGACGGCCGAAAGACGCATCGTCGTGATCAGCGAGGACCATCAACGCGTCCTCGTGTCACCACACGATCGCGTCGAGGAATTCCTCTGGGAGTCGGGTGTCAGCGAACCATCATTGATCTTCACGGCGACCGGCAGCGAACTATACGATGACGGCATTTACCGTTGGCGCCTCACTGCGTCAGAGCCAGGCGACTCCTCGAAAATGGAAAATCTGATCGAGGATAAAACGCCAGAAGGCCTGCCGGGCCGACTGAACGCCGGCGGCTCTGCCGCAACGACACCTCAAAAAAAGCGCTGGGTGCTGGCGCTCCTCCAATCCACGGGTACAACCAACGCCCTTGCGGTTCCTGAGGCCGAACTGATCGCCAGCTCGGGACAAAGAAAATTCCTGGACGCGACCAATGTCCTGGTCTGTCCGCCGGATGGACCCAGGTGCGTGACCAACGCCCGCCTGCACGGCAAACAGGCCCGTTTCCGCCTTGCGCTGGACCAGTCACACCGCATGCGGGGGACGGTCACCCCGGGTCAAAGGACCTGGAACCGCTTGCCCACCCGCGGCAAGGGTACCGAACTGCTTCAATCCTGGAGAACCGGGGAACGGGAAAGCGCCACCAGCGCGATGCAGCCTTACGTCCTGTTTTTCAGCGTCCTGCTTCACGACCAGGTCCGCGCGACGCCTTCGACCAACATGGGACCGGGGACGCTGAAAAAATTGCAAATCTCGACGGAAGAGGCCGTCGCGGCTCTACTTAAAAGCCAGGAGACACCTCGCTACCTGCAAGCCCTGCTTGTCGGCGGGGATCGTCCTTCGTTGAGAAACATGGGTACCAGTGATCCGCGACCGGTTTTTGAGATTACCGACGCGCGATTAAAGGAGGGTGGAGCCGATGACAGAAAAGAAAAAGCGGCAGCCGGCAAAAAAACTCGCGGCTGACCCTTCCATTTACGGAGTCGTTCTCGCGGGTGGCAGCGGCACCAGATTTTGGCCGAAGTCGCGCCTCAAGTCGCCAAAGCAACTGTGCGTCCTCGGCAACGAAACAGCGCCAATGCTTGAGATCACGCTGGATCGTTTCGCGCCTCTGGTGGCGCCATCGCGCAGGATGATCATCACTCACAAGGAACAACTGTCCGCGACGCGCAAGATCGCCGGAAAAAAATGCCCTCTGCTGATTGCCGAGCCTCAGGCACGCAACACGGCACCTGCCCTTGCTCTGGCTGCGCTGGCGATCGAGAAATCGTGGCGTCCGGGTATCCATGGCAATGACCGCGAAACTGACGGTCGTGATGCCGGTCCGGTCATGGTCTCGATGCATGCGGATCACGTCATCACCAACCTTGAGAACTTCAATGAGGTGATCCGGCGCGCGGTCGCGATCGCGCGAACTGGTCGCCTGACCTTGCTGGGGGTCATCCCTGCCTGGCCAGAGACCGGGTATGGTTACATTGAGAGAGGGCACGCCCTGCACCTGCGGCCGTTCGACAACAACGTCTACGGGTACGAAGTCGCGGGGTTTCGCGAGAAACCCGATTTCAAAACGGCCTCGCGTTACGTTGAAAGCGGCGCGTTCCTCTGGAACTCAGGATTGTTTGTCTTCCCGGTACGGACGCTGCTGCGCGAACTCGACCAGAGCCTGCCGGGTGACATGAAAAAACTGCGCGCTTGCCTGCGCAAAAATGTGAAGCCCGGGGAAAATCCTTTTGACCAGGCAAAACTGGCGCGCGTCTATCCACGACTCGAAAAAATTTCAATCGATGAAGCCGTCCTGGAGAAGAGCCGCGAAATCGCCGTCGTGGACGCCGACTTTGGCTGGCAAGACATCGGCAGCTGGGATGCCCTCGGGAAAGCATTCCCACCCACAGACTCCGCGGGAAACCTGGTGAATGGAGACGCGGTCCTGGTCGACACGGAAAACACGACCATCGATTCGGACGGACCACTCGTCGCGGCGATCGGCCTGAAGAACATGGTGGTGGTACACCACAAAGGGGCGATTCTGGTGTGTCCCAAGGATCGCGCCCAGGATGTCAAATATGTGGTTGAGGCCCTGAAAGCCGGCAAACGGACGGATTTGCTCTAGGTTAGAGCCGGTAACCGTATGCGTTGCCGAGTCCAGTCAGGAAGTAAATCCCGTCTTGCATGAACAGGGGTTGGGCGGTCACGCTGTAACCTGTGGAATCATTCCACTGCGTAGCGCCCGACTGGATGTCCATCGATGTCACGCGTCCGTTGGATGAGGTCGCCACGACCCTGGTCTCCGCCGCCGTCAAAGTCGTCGGGGGCGCGCCAGTGACTGTACGCCACAATTGACGACCCTGATTATTCTGGTCGAGGGCGATGACGTCCCCATTCACGCAACCGATGAACATGCGTCCATTGCGCACAGTGGACGTCGCGATGGCCGGGTACTTCTCCTGCCACACCGTCCGCGTATCAGATGTCTGGATGTCGACTGCCGCGACAACGCCGTCATAGCGAGTCAGGTACAGGATTCCATCACGCACCTGCATCTCACCGACCACATCACGGAACCTCGCGTCACTGACGACAGGATTGGCGCGCCAAGATTGCTTGCCGTTCTGCAGCCCCGCCGCAACGACTTCGCCCGAGGCGAGCCCGGCGATCACCATGTCGCCTGATACGACTGGCGCGGCACCGCCCTGTACGGTGAGACCATCGGGGAAGCCCGCGTCGAACAGCCAGAGGCTCTTCCCGGTCTGGTAATCGATCCCGTACAGAACCTGGGCCGAGGTCTGGATCAGCAGCACATTCCCGGCAAGTACCGGTTTGCGATCGGTGAACGAATCCAGGGAACCTTCCCAGGCGCGTTTCCCGGTGGTGACATCAACTTTGAAAATCTTGCCGTTTCTGGTTCCGAAAACGACAAACCCGCCGAGGTTGACCATCGGACTCGTGACTTCACTGCCGGCATCGAACCACCAGTTCACTTTGCCAGAATTGAATTCCCGCGAACCGACCCAGCCCTCACCGGACGAACTGAAGTCACCGATGACGGACTCGCCGTGAACGGCCAAACCAGAACGGTTGTCCCGGCCGAGTGGTTTCTCGTGGTTGATCGAAGGCAGAAACGTGATCGTCCGCAAACGGAAGGGACGGGTCGCCGGGTCCGCGCTGTCGGCATCGGCCCTGGCGATCGGCGCGGCACACAAAGCCGCCATTGCCATCACAAAAAACAAACGCATGATTTTTCCCGCCACACTTGGTCGAATCAATTCGTCGCGATCGCCGTGAGGGATGTCAGCATGGCGCGAGCCTTGCCAGCCTCCTCGGAGGAGGAATGCTTCTCGATGATCGCGTTGAGTGTGTTCCTGGCTTCTTCCTTGTCCTCTTTCTTGGCGGAGGCCGTCGCGCGCGAGATTTCAACGCGAGCTTTGTTCAGAAGAACCCGGGATTTCAAATCGTCACTGACCGTCTCGATCAGGATCTTTGCCTGGGCAATGGCATCATCGTAACGCTTGAGGTCCTCGAGGATCGCCATGGCAAGAAGCCTCGCCGTGGTCTGGTGAAACGGAGACGCGATCGATTTCGCGATCACAGGCTCAACGAGTTTCAATGCCGAGTCCAGGTCGGCTTGCGACGGTTCATCCTTGTCGAGCGTGATGTTGGCCGCGCGCAGTCCGGCCAGCCAGCCCTCTTCGGAACCGGGGTTCTTTTTCGCGTATTCCGTGTAGTCCGCCAGTGAAGCGGAGTGGTCCGGTTTGACCTTTCCGGATGCCTTGGCAGCCGCGTCGGCTTTCTTGAACGCGGACTCGGTTTCCGCGCTGTACTTGTCCTCGATCCGCGCGAGTTCCTTGAGGCGTCCGTCCTTCAACTTGCCCGAGACTGCCTGCCAGATGAAACCGCCCGCCGCAACGATGGCAACGGGCAACAACATCAGCCCGATCTGCCGCTTGTTCGCGAGAAACCAGTTCATGACTCCAAACAAACGGACCTGGAACGCGTCCGGCCCCTTCAGTTCTGATTTTTTCAGTTCCGACATTTTCAACTCCAGATTGCCGGCCAGATCGGCCGTGAGTCCCCCATCTTAGAAGCTGTGGTAGAATATTTCCAAGCCAAATTTGGACCTTGTGACCAACCAGGCCCCGGAGACCGCCATGTCAACGAAACTGGGTCAACTCCTCGTCACCGAAGGGTTGCTATCCGAACAGGACCGCAAGACCATCCACGAAGCCTCCGGCAGTGCCGCCGGCGCTTTCGCCAAAGGCATCCTCGCGCTTGGACTGCTCGACGAGGACGAACTCGCCGCATTCATCGCGGACCGCACCCACTACCGTATCGCCGCGAAGGACATCTTCTCCGAGGTTGACGACCGGGCCCTGGGCGCGATCGACACGCCCCTCTTGCGCCAGTTGGAAGTCCTGCCCCTGCGCCTCGATGCGAACGTTCTCGTCGTCGCCATGATCGACCCGCTCGACCGTTCAACGATCCATCAAGTGGAATTTTTCACGGGCTGCAAAGTACGCCCGCTGATCGCGACCTTGCGACAAGTTCGCAGTGGCCTGTCCCGGCTCATCCCGGGATACAAGCCGGTGCCGTCCGCCTTTGAAGTATTCATGGAAACCCACATGGGCGGTCTGAAATCCAGCCTGTCGAAAACCGGCAAGGCCCGTGAACTCGTCGCCCGGTTCCAGGGCGGTCCATCGACCCCGCAGCCTGCCCCCCAGCCAGTATCGCCGGCCGCGAGTCCTGTCGCCCCCGCGCGACCGGCAGTCGATGTTGATCCAGCGCTGGACCTCGCGGCCGCCGCGGCCCCGGACAGCCCCGGTCCCGAAATCGATGTGGCCGCCGGGATGGACGCGGCCACGCCGGTACAGGAAGAGACGGCACCGCCGGCACAGGAAGACACTCCAGCGATCCTGCAACCGCAATTTGCCGCCCCGCCAGCCGTTGCCTCTGATGAGGCCGGCGCCAACAAGGCCTTGCTGGCCCTGAACAAGAGAATTCTCGAAATCTCCGTGGAGAAGGACACGGCCGCGGCGTTGAAGGTTCTGGTGGAAGGACTTTTTACCGCAGGAATTGAATCCGGCGCGATCACCATCCATGCGCCCGCTGAAGGCGACAAGCCCGCGCGGGACAGTGGCGCCATATGGTCCGGCAAGGAATCGCTCGCCAACGTCGCGACAGGCGAGTTGACCGGAGACACGACCGGCCAACTGATCGCGGCCATTATCGGTTACGCGCCTGAATCGATGGAGTCAGACGGCTGGCTTCAGATTCCTGGCGAAGACGCGGCCGGGGTCAAGGCGGCCCTCGACATGATCACTTCCAGGGTCGATTCGTCGGATTCCGGAATGACGCGCGCCGCCATCGAGTCTTCCATCGCTGGATCGGAAAGCGTCCTGATGGCCCGCGCCCTGAAAATGAAAGGACAATCCCGCGATCTTGTAACCCTTCTCGTCTGGCCAAACGGCAGCGCCGGTCACGACGCGTTGCGGGCAGCAGTGTCGAACGCGCTGCGCGCCTATGCCCAGATTGTCGATCAGGGTTCCTGATCTCTGCCGGGGTGAAACTGGCTGTGTGGGAAAAGAGCTGGCCGACTGGATTGGGGGATCAACGGGAGCTTTCAACGGGGTATCAACAAAACGCAGCTTCAGCAGGATCACCCGGGTTTTGAATCCAGGTGAAGGTGGTCAGCCGACCAGCTCTTGCGGGATCCTTGAGCAGTGAACGTGCCAGACGCGAATCCAGCCAAAAACCTCATAAATACGGTAACTTGAATGATGCCCAACGTGCCCGCGCCACACCTTTCTTGCCTCTCGTGCGAACATGCGACCAAACATTGAACAGAAAGACGCGTCCGGGCGCCGACTTGTCGGCCTCCTTGCCTTCGTCCAGTTCGTCAACATCCTCGACTTCATGATGGTGATGCCTCTTGGCCCTGATTTCAGCGCCGAACTCGGAATCCCCACATCAAAACTGGGAATCGTCGGCGGCAGTTACACGGCCGCGGCAGCCATCAGCGGGCTGGTATCGGCATTCATCCTGGACCAGTTTCCGCGCAAAAAAGCCCTCATGACCGTGGTGACAGGCCTCTCCGTTGCCACGTTCGCCGGGGCATTCTCGACTGGCCTTGATTCCCTGCTGGCCGCGCGCGTCCTGGCGGGCTGTTTTGGCGGACCCGCGTCGGCCCTGGCCCTGGCGATTGTCGCGGACGCCATTCCTGTTTCCCGGCGTGGCCGCGCCCTGGGTGTCGTCATGGGGGCCTTTTCAATCGCCTCGATCGCGGGCGTACCAGTGGGCCTGGAACTGGCCCGCGCCGGAGGTTGGCGCGCTCCGTTCATCGGAGTCGGCGCCCTGGCCCTGATCGCGGTCCTCGGCACCTGGCTTTTCATGCAGGAACCCGCGATTCCACAGCGGGCGCCAGGACTCCCGGGGGCCCCTCGACTGACGGTCAGGAAGTTGCTGGCGCAGTTTCGCAAACGCGATCACTTGATTTCCCTGGCGCTGGCGGGGACTGTCATGTTCTCCGGGTTCATTGTCATCCCGAATATCGCCGCTTTCGTACAAAAAAACCTTGGCTACCCGCGCGAGAAACTCGGCTTCATGTACATGGCCGGAGGCTTGGCGAGCCTCGTGTCGATGCAGATCGCGGGGCGCCTCACGGACCGCGTCGGCGCGCTTGCGACGTCCGCCTTTGGAACGGCTGTGCTGCTCACCGCCCTGATCTTCGGTTTCGCGCACCATGAACCGGCCTTCACCCCCGCTGTCATCGCGGGCCTGTTCATGACCGGGACATCGATTCGCGCGATCTCGTTCAACACGCTGACCAGTCGCGTGCCACAACCCAACGAGCGCGGCGCCTTCATGTCCGTGCAGTCAACCATGCAGCACGTCGCCTCGGCCAGCGGCGCGTTCGTCTCTTCGCATTTGCTGACTTCAGATACCGATGGCAAACTTCTCGGAATCGAGACGGTGGCTGGAATCTCGGTCGTCATCTCACTTTGCGTACCCGTGTTGATCCAGATCCTGGAAAAACAAATCGCGAAGCGCGAAAAAACAAAGCTCGACGAGGCTATACGAAGTTGACTGACGCGCGCCCTCACCCAGACCAATCCCCGTCACGCGGCAAACCCGGACTGACCTTCTGGATCATCGTTGCTCTTGCCGCGGGAGTTGTTGCCGGATTGATCGCCGGTCCTCCGGCGGCCGTGTTGGGCGACCTGGGCAAACCCGTCATCAGCATGGTCAAGACCGTCGCGACCCCGCTGGTTTTTTTCGCGATCATTGACGCCGTCATCACCACGCATGTCCGGGGCAGGAGTTTTCTGCGCCTCGCCGCGCTCACCACTTTCAATGGCTGCCTCGCGCTGGCGATTGGCCTGTCGCTGCACGCCCTTCTCGCGCCCGGTGACGCCCTGAAGGTCCTGACCGCGTCCAGTGCCAGCGCCCCGGTCGAGAATCTGGCCAGCGCGCCGACAGCCCCCGTGATGTCGATTGACCTGCAGAAGGTCCTCGATGGCATCGTCCCGAGGAGCATCGTCGATCCGTTCCTGAACTCCAACGTCGCGGCGATCGTCATCCTGGCGCTCCTCGCCGGATTCGGCCTGCGCGCGCACGCCGCGACCTCCGGTGAAGCCCGCGCGGCAGTGGACCGGTTGGCCGCCATCAATCACACAATGCTCAAAGGCACCGAAAACTGCATCAAGTGGGTTATCTGGCTGGTTCCATTCGCGGTGTTCGGGGTCTCGGCCAAGTCCGCCGGCGAACACGGACTGCGCGCCTTCACGGGGCTTGGTTATTACGTGGTCGTCGTCATGGCGGGATTCGCGATTCAAGTCGGGGTCGTCTATTCCGCGTGGCTCAAATTCTATTGCCGCCGCTCCCTCGCGGAATTCTGGCGCCTCGGAAAAAAGCCGTTTCTTTATGCCTTCGGATGCAATTCCAGCCTCGCCACGTTACCCCTGACCCTGACCACTTTGGACGACCTGAAGGTTTCGCGGCAATCCTCAACCCTCGCGGCCTGCGTCGGGACCAACCTCAACAATGATGGTATAATTTTATACGAAGTGGTCACCGCGCTGGCCGTGGCGTCTGCCAGCGGTATCGATCTGGACATCATCCACCAGATCACCTTGGCGGGATTGTGCCTCGTCGCCGCCATGGGCGTGGCCGGGGTACCGGAAGCTGGCTTTGTCTCTCTATCCCTGGTCCTGACGACCTTGAATCTGCCGACCGCCAGCCTGCCCCTTCTACTCAGTGTGGACTGGTTGCTGGCGCGCGCCCGGTCATCTGTCAATACGGCCAGTGACATGGTCTGCTCCGCCGTTCTGGACCGGATGGACCAATCGGAAATCGAGCCAGCGAAACTCAGGGTAAGTCACTGATCGTATAGTGGTTTCCCGCCATAACAATCGTCACAAAGTTATGTCACATTAGAACTGTACCCAGGTCATATTTCTGACCGGGGCGTTTCATAAAAAATTGACTTTCAACAGTGAGACGACTGACTGCCATGAGTGACGCAAAAGTCTATCTAGTTGACGATGACGAATCATTCTGTTCCGTCGTTGCGAGCCTGCTCAAGTCGGTTAGAATCCAGTCGGAAACGTACTGCTCCCCGAAAGATTTTCTGAAGGCATTTGAAGGCAAAAGTGAACACATTCACAACGCCTGCGTGATCCTCGACATGCGCCTCCCGGAAATCAGCGGACTCGACGTTCTCGAGAAAATCACGGCGGATCCATTGTGTCCCCCGGTCATCATGCTGACCGCGCACGCCGATGTCCCGTCAGCCGTTCGCGCCATGAAATCCGGCGCGTTCGACTTTATCGAAAAACCTTTCTCCGGCCAGGCGCTCGTTGACCTGGTCCAGAAAGCCATCGACGCCGACCGCGCCAAGCGCGGAAAGATGCGGCAGACGCACACCCTCATGGCGCGACTCGCCAGCCTTTCAAAACGCGAACGCGAGGTCCTGGACCTGGTGGTCGCAGGCAAGGCCAGCAAGCAAATTGCCGAGGAACTCGGCATCAGCATCCACACGGTGGACAATCACCGCGCGCACATCATGTCGAAGATGAAAACCGACTCACTTGCGGACCTGGTCCGCGCGGCTGTTTCAGCCAAAACCAAGGGGCCCTGAACGGGCCCCATTTTTTTTGTCCGGCTCAATACTCGACGTCCGAGGATTTTCCAGGCATCAGGCTGTAAAAACACGGGACCACGAGCAACGTCAGGAATGTCGAAACCAGAACGCCACCAATCACCGCGACGGCCATGGGTGCCCTGGTCTCCGCGCCAGGGCCAAAAGTCAGCGCCGCCGGTACCGCCGCCACGATCGTTGAGAACGACGTCATCAGGATCGGGCGCAACCGCGTCGGACAGGCCTCGATCAGCGCCTCGCGCACGTCAAGCCCGGACTCACGGCGCTGGTTGGTGAAGTCGACGAGAAGGATCGAGTTCTTCTTGACGATACCCATCAGCAAGATGATGCCGATCGCGCTGTAGACATTGACGCTCTGGTCCGCGATCAGCAACGCCACAAGGGCACCTGTGATCGAGAAGGGCAAAGCCAGCAACACAGTCACGGGATGGATGAAACTATTGAACTGCGCGCCCAGCACCATGTAAGCGACCGCGATGCCGAGCAACAGCGCAAAGATCAAACCACTGAAGGCTTCCTTGAACGATTCCGAGCTGCCACCTGGTACCAGGCGGTAACCATCAGGCAAGATTGCTGAGATGTCGGTTTTCAATCGCGCGATCGCGTCCGCCTGGGAAACTTTGGGCGCGAGGTTCGCGTAGACGGACACGGCGCGCTCCCGGTCCTGACGACTGATGGCGGTCAATCCCTTCTCGACCGTGATTTTCGCGACTTCGCCCAGCGGAATGAGCTCGCCGCGATTGTTGCGCAACATCACCCTCTTGAGATCGTCAGGCTTGGCGCGTTCGGAGCCCTCGAGCCGGACGCGAACATCATACCGGTGCCCGCCGCCACTGAAAGCGCCCGCCACGGTCCCGCCGAACAGCGCGCCAACCGTCTCACCGATATCCGACACGCTGACGCCACGGGCGGCGGCCTTCTCGCGATCCGGTACAATGTGAACCTCGTCGACGAGACCACGGAAGTCGCTGTCAATGTCCACGACGAGCCCCGATTGTTCCATGGCCTTCTTGACCTTTTCCACCACCTCCATCAGTCCCTTCCAGTCCGGACCGCGCAGGTTGAACTCGACCGGATAGCCTCGCCTGCCGCCAAAACCACTGAGAGACAGGTCTTGCACAAATGCCTTCACGCCTTTGACCTCGGCCAGGTCCTTGCGCAGTATGGTCGCGTAATCCTGTTGCGTCCGGTGCCTTTTCAGCTCCGGATCAACTGTCCGTTCGTTCAGCGGTTTCAAGGTGACAAAAAGGATCGCGGAATTCACGTCACCACCACCAAAGCCTCCGACCGAACCGAAATAGCGCGCCACATCGGGATTCGTCGCCAGACGACTCTCGATCTCCGCCATCTTGCGATCCGTGTAATCCAGCGACGATCCTTCCGGCGCCTTCAACCGGATCAGCAAGGATCCCTGATCCTGAGGCGGAACAAATTCCTTGCGGAGAGGCTTGAACAGGAAAAGGCTGGCACCGAAAAGCGCAAGCGAGATGCCCAGGGTCAGCCAACGACGATCCAGGATCCACGGCAGGATCCGTTTGTACCACGCGGCCATGCCATGGAACGACGCCTCCACGAGCTGACCCGTCCTTGTCGCGCGCGGGCCGACGTAGAGGAATTGCGAACAGCGCATCGGCGCCAGCGTCAGGGCCTCAAGCAGCGACAGCAGCACCGCGACGGAAATCGTCACGCCGAACTGAAAGAAATATCTGCCGATAAGGCCCTTCATGAAAGCAACCGGCAAGAAGATCGCGACGACGGCGATCGTGGCTGCCAGAGCGGCAAAGCCGATTTCCCGGGAGCCATCGACCGCGGCCTTGACCTTGCCTTTTTTCATCTCCCGGTGCCGGACAATGTTCTCAAGAACCATGATCGCGTCATCAACAACAATCCCGATTGCCAGGGAAAGCCCAAGCAACGTGAAGATATTCAGCGTAAATCCCAACGCTTTGAGCACCATGAAACTGCCGATGACAGAAGTCGGGATGGCCAGGATCACGTTGACTGTCGCCGACCATGAACCGAGGAACAACCAGCAGACAAACGCGGTCAGGAGGGCTGACAGGACGAGGGTCAGGTTCAACTCGTCGATGCTCTCCTCGATGAATTTCGTGGAGTCGAAATTGACGCCGATATCCATCCCTTGAGGCAGGGACTTCTGGATTTCCTGCAAACGTTTCTTGACCGCGATTCCGACACCTACCGCGTTCGATCCCCGCTGTTTCTTGATCCCGAGTCCAACGGCGGCGGCTCCCATCGCGCGACTGCGCCGCCGCGCGTCGGCAAGGCCGTCCTCGACACTGGCGAGATCCCGGAGGCGGATATTGCTGAAGACCGGTCCGCCACCACGACGCGAAATGGGCAGCGACGCGAGTTCCTCAGCCGATGTTGCCTCGCCCAGGGTCCGGATCGAAATCTCGCGATCGGGATTTTCAATCCGGCCAGCTGGCAATTCAATGTGCTCTGACCGGATCGCGTTCACGACATCAGATACCGTCATCGCGTACCTGGACAACTTGTCGTTGGACACACTGACCCGCATCGCGGGATCGATCAGGCCTCCGAGCATGACATCGGCGACGCCCGGTACGGTCAGGAATTTGGCGCGCAACTGGTCGCGTACGAAAGCCATGAGTTCCCGGCGCGGCATCGTCTTGGATGACACCGCCAGCCACAGGATCGGCTGGTCTTCCGGATTGGATTTGGAGACGCTTGGAACCTCGGTATCCCGTGGCAGGCGACGCTGGATCTGCGCCAGTTTCGTCTGGATTTCCTGCACCGCGATGTCCAGGTCCTTGTTCAAGTCGAACTCAAGGGTCACGCTGGCGGATCCTGGGCGCATGGAACTCGAGATCCCGGTGATGCCCTCAACCGAGATGACCGCGTTCTCGATGGGATCAACGACGTCAGCCTCCATCACTTCAGGCGACGCGCCTTCCAGTGAGGTAGAAATGGAGACCATCGGAAAGTCGACGTCCGGCAATTGACTGATGCCCATCCCGCGGAAAGAAATCGTCCCGAAAAGGATAAGGCTGATCATGAGCATCCACGCGAATACCGGACGGCGGATGGAGATTTCTGAAATATTCACGAGTCCCCTCCCGTCTCACCCATGGCCAGCAACAGAGTCCGCCATGTTTGCGCCAATTGCACGCGCGCCTTGACAGCCGCGCGACGCGCGTCAATGGAAGAATTCAGCGCCTGCAACGTTTCCAGACTGGTTGCCAGGCCCATGCGTTCATCTTGCGCGACCCGGCGGTACCAGGCGTCAGACTTGCTGGCCGAATCCTCGAGCAACCCACTCTGTTTGCGACTTGCCTGGTACTTCTCCCAAAGGTCCCGGGCCTCATCGATCGCGACGCGTTCCGCCAACTGCGCGCGCATGGATTGTTGCGATTCCCGCGCCTTTGCCTCGCGCACTGCCGCGCTGACACCGCCTCCGGAGAAGAGCGGCAACGACGCGTTGAGCGTCACGTCCCAGTCTCCGCTCGAAAACCGGGTGTCCGGCCGTTTCAGGTAGTAATTACCGGAAAGGTCCAGACTGGGCAGGTGCCCTGCCCGGGCAACCTTGACGCCCTCGCCTGCCATGTTGAGGGCGATGCGTTCCGCGATCAGGTCAGGGCGGGCGAGAACCTTTACCTTGATGTCGTCCCAGTTCGCGAAGGGAAGATCTCCAAGCGTCACATCGCAGACAGAAGCGGCATTGATCCCGGTGGCCGACACGAGGGCGCGCAAGGAAGACTCCAGTTGGATCCTGGCGCCGTCCAACTGCGCGCGTGCGCTTGAAACCTGGGCCTCAGCCCCAAGTCCATCCGTCGCCCGTGAACGTCCGATGGCGATGCGACTTTTTATTTCGCCAAGGCGACGTTCCGACAACTTGCTCAGTTCCGAGAGGGACGCGACTTCTGCCTGAGCGGCGAGCACGCTGAAATACGAGGCCGTGATTTCCCGCCCCGTCTTGATCCGCGTTCCCGCGACTTTCGCAGTACCTGCGTCAACCTGGGCCCGGGCACTGCGCAGCAACGCGTATTCGCGTCCTCCCTTGAACAGCGGCTGCGTCAAGACAATCCTGGATCCTGTCAGGGTCTCCGACGGAGTCGACGCATCCTGCCGGGTGGCCGATCCTGAAAGGACAACGGAGGGAAGAACCCCTGCCCTGGCCTGATCCAACTGGGCGCCAGCCTCATCCACAGCCGCGTTGGCGATCTGAACGCTCTCTGAAACGCGGATTGCCGCGCGCGTGGCCGAGGGAAGGTCCAGACAACTGTCAGCCCCAAGGGCCACCTGTGATCCAAGGACCATCGCGCCCGTGAAGCCGCCAAACTGGCGGGCCACCAGATTTACGCCATTCAATATCCGGGAAGGCAAAATACGGGCTTCCATGATCCCCCGTCCGGCACGAGAAAAAGATGCCGCCATCATAACACTCCTCGATGTCTTGGCGGTATCCTCGGGCGACGAATCAGGCACACCAATTGCTTTCTTCCACCATTCAACCGGACCGGGCCTGTTCCGGCCAAGAACTGGAGGCAAAGAGCGATGGATCATCAAGGCGGTACGCCATCGAGGCAGATCATGCGTGAGATGGGCGATGACATTACTCTCTTGCTTCGCCTGTCGGTGAGCCACGCGGCCGCACGGGCAAAACAGATCATCGACGAGGAACGGCGTATGATGCAGGCCGTCGTCACGAGGGCGATTTTGTCACTGCCGGTCCTGATCATGGCAACCCTTTTCGCGGGAGCAGCCATTATCGAATGGCTGGCCGGCATGTTCCCGCTGCCTCTGGCAACCGTGTACGGTCTGGCCGCCGCGACTTTTGCGTTGCTCGCCGTCGTGATTCTCCTGTGGCCACGGAGGCAGCGAGCCCGATGAGCGTAACTGACGACACCGACCGGTCGGATAATGAAACGTCAAGGGTGGTGGAACTGCGCCGGGCGGCCATGGCCAGGCGTCGCTTGCGCGAGAACATGGAGCGCATCGCTTCTGGCGATATCGGACGCGGCGTGGGAATTTCCATCGTCGCCACGTCTGTGGCAACGTCCGCGGCGCGCAAGTCCCGGCAGGTGGTGCGGGAAGCCCCCCTGATCGCCATCGGCACCGCCATCGCGGCAGGCTTTCTAATGGGATCGCGACGCCGCCGCGGCGCCAACCCGCCCGTGCCCAAAGGGTGGGCACCCCACCCCGCGCCCACAGCCGGGGCTGCGCACCAGACGGGATTTGCCGGGGCGCACCCGATTTGGACGGGACTTGCCAGCCTCGGGATCCAGATGGTCCTGGATGCGCTCGCGAGCAGACGGTTTGACACCATGGAGCACGGTGGTTAGATTCAAGCCTCACAATTGAGGTTTGCCAACGGTGCAATCGACGCTGATCATCGTCCCGACTTACAATGAGTGCGATAACATCTCATTGCTCATGAACGGGATCATGGCCCAGGCGCCAACCTGTTCCGTCCTTTTTATCGACGACAACTCCACTGACGGCACCCGCGACGAAATCCAGCGCTTCATTGACGCGCGGCCAGACAAGGTTTTCCTGGAAAAACGCGCGGGAAAACTGGGACTTGGCACAGCCTACATCCATGGATTCAAATGGGCATTGCAACGGGACTATGACCGGATCATCCAGATGGATGCCGACTTGTCACATGATCCGAAATACCTGCCGGGAATGATCCGGCAACTGGAATCAAAGCCGCTGGTCATCGGCAGCCGTTACGTGACTGGCGGAGGGACCAGGAACTGGTCAGCCATCCGCAAACTGATCAGCAGGTTCGGCAGCATTTACGCGCGCCTCATCCTGGGACTTCCAGTCAACGATTTTACTGGCGGCTTCAACGGCTGGCAGGCAGCGACCTTGCGATCGCTGCCCCTGGATGATGTCAAGAGCAATGGATACGTGTTTCAAATCGAGATGAAGGCCCGGGCGATCCGGAGCGGTTCGACCTTTGTCGAGATCCCGATTGTTTTTGTAGACCGCCAGGTCGGCCAGTCAAAGATGTCATCGGGAATCGTTTACGAGGCCATGTGGCGCGTGCTGACCCTGCGTCAAACGCTCGCCACAAGCAAGTCCCGGCGACTCAACGACCAACACGCCGGGCGACCAGCAAACCAAGGATGAAACCCGCGGCGATGGAAGCCAGCGGCCTTTCGCGAACGACCTTGCGCAGTTTTTCCGCGCCCGACTCGATCGCCTCGTTGACGTCCACTTCCTGTAGCCACACTTTTGCTTTTTGAATTTCTGTTGCTGTCGCGTTCATGCTGCGCTGTACCCCCGTTCTTTTGCGTCTTTCTCAAGCAATCCCAGCACGTGACGTTTCACTTCCTGAATCTGCTTTGAATCTTCCTCGATCAGGCGGTTCAACAATTCCGTGCAACATTTCGACTTCTCGGACTTCGCGTCGTTCAAGTAGCGCTTGTAAGCGTAGACGCCTTCTGACTTGCACTTGAGGATGTTGATCCAGTCATACATCAGGTCGTTCACTTCGGTTGGCGTGGCCATGGTGTCCTCCTTTGGAAACTCGTCCCGCGAAACATCCAACGGGACATGGCCCATCAAAGCAATCGCCGTGCCTGCGCGCCGGATTCGCTTACGCTCCCATTTCTTCCTTGAGGCATTCGCGGGTCATTCCATATTTCACCATGAGGCGATAGATGTCGGCGCGGTAGCGCCCGCAAATTCGCGCGGCCTCCGAGATGTTCCCGCGCGACAACTTCAGGAGTTCACGCAAGTACAACTTCTCGAAGTTCTCCTTGGCCTCGGAAAGAGGCATTGCCAGGTAATCCACCATCGCGGCGGCTGCCCCGGCAAGGGCAGGATCCGGGGAATCGACGCTGATCATCCCGGCGTCCTCGATCATGTGGTCGATCCGCAGCTTGCCGTCGCGCGCCAGCACGACACCACGCTCAACAGCGTTTTGCAGTTCACGAATGTTGCCCGGCCAGGGACGGGACACGAGACGTGCCATGATCTCCCGCGACGGCGCTTCGACATTCTTGCCAAACCGCGCATTGAACATCGCCAGAAAATGGTTCACCAGCAATGGTATGTCTGAGGTCCGTTCCCGCAGGGGTGGCAAGTGGATCTTTAGAACCGACAACCGGTAGTACAGGTCCTCACGGAAACGGCCCTTCCGGACTTCTTCCTCGAGGCTGCGATTGGTTGCCGCAACCACCCTCGTATTGACCTTGATCGACTGGTTGGACCCGACCGGAGTCACGCGGCTCTCCTGAAGGACGCGCAGCAATTTAACCTGAAGCTGCAGCGGCATCTCCCCGATTTCATCGAGGAACAGGGTCCCATCCGAACACGTCTCGAAGAATCCCTTGTGGTCCGTCTTCGCGTCCGTGAAAGCTCCCCGTTTGTGCCCGAACAATTCGGACTCGAGAAGAGCCTCTGGAATCGCGCCACAGTTGATGGCCTCGAATCTCTTGCCGGCACGCGCGCTGGTCGAGTGCAGGGCCTTCGCCACCACCTCCTTGCCAGTGCCGCTCTCACCAGTGATGAGGACACGAGAGTCCACGTCACGGAGGATGTCAATGTAGTCCATGACCCGCTGCAGGGCCGCGCTCTCACCCACCAACCCGAAATCAGCGGCTCGCAAACTGGAATGCGGAACCAGGCCTCCCGGCGCAACGTCAACCGGACCGGAAATTCCAGCAGTACCGGCAATGCCGCCCTTGAACCCGAGCCGGGCCTTCAAACCCTCGACCAGAGCCGACGGGTCGCCCGTCTTGACAAGGAACGATGTCGCGCCGCGCTCCATCGCGTCCACGGCGACTTCGATGCTGCCTTTTGCCGTCATCACGAACACGCGGGTTGTTGGCGACTCACGCAAAATCAAAGGCAGCGCCTCAAGCCCGTCCTCGTCACCAAGGCGCACGTCCAGCAACACCGCGTCATAACGGGAACGCCGCAACAACTCCGCAGCCTCTGCCAGGCATTCCGCGGAGTCACACTCGAAACCAGCGGCGCGAAATCGCGCCCCAAGAAGCTCGAGCAGGCACGGATCGTCATCAACCATGAGAATTCGCAAGTCACACCCCCGAATCAAAGACTTCCAATCGCGAGTCGAATCGCGGCGGCGAGCGTCGCCAACTCGTCCACATCACCCAAACTGCCGGCGAGATCCCGGCCGGATGATGCCTGAATCTCCACCCGTCCTGCGACGTCCGCCACGGACGGGTAACCGTAACTCCCGGCGGCGCCGCGAATCATGTGAGCGATCTTGCACGCCTCAACCGCGTCACCCGAGACCACGGCGGTGCGTAATCCAGCGACGCGCTTTAGCAATGTCGCGGCGAACTGCGGCAACAACTGTCTCACAATCGGGTCATCCATGTATGCCGACCACAACGGACCACGAGCGATCCCGCGCGACGAAACTGCTGATGCAGAATTTCCCGATGTAAACTTCTTGGCCACAAATCCCCCGGTTGTCCTTGCGGCTGTCCTGCTTGTCGTTTCCAGGTGGAGTAAAGCAACGACAGTGCCACGTCATCTCGCAGCGAGGATTCCCACACCTCACTTCAAACTGCAAGCAAGCCGGACTGCGTTTTTGCTGATTATTTCTGAACGAAAGCCGGGTTCGTTAAGTAATCCTGAACGAACCTGCAGTTTCATGTCGATTTCATCACCGGTTTCCGGGACTGGCACAAACTGTGCTTCACCCAACTCGCGTGTTGGAAACAAAATTCCTGATGGATACCCGCCATGCCGTCAGGGAGAAGCCGCTCACGGATTCCCTCACCTCAATTGACTCTCCGGTCCCGGACAGACTGCCGATCCTACCCAAAGATTTATCGTCCAAGGAATCCTCAAGCGGCTCACACGCGGCACCGCTCTCAACTCAGGCTGAGCGCAGCGCGTCCAGGTCGATGCCGCTGCCGTTACCCATGCCAACCGCGTCGGGATGACTCGCGATGATGCGGAGAAGGTCCGTGCTCGTCACAATCCCGAGGATTCTCCTGTCAATAACCACAGGGATGCACGAAATCTGAAGCCTGATCATCGCCGCAGCGATATCCTTCAGGGAGCTCGTCGGAAAACAAGTGACCACATTCCTGGACATGATGCTGCTGACTGGACGATCCGGCACGTCAATGCGCCCCTCGCGCAGAGTCGAGGCCAACAGGATATCGCCATCGGAGACGATCCCGGCCAATTTCCCGGACTCCACAACCGGAATATGGCGGATGCCGAACTCACGCATGTATTTGCGAGCCTCGGCAATGCTGGTTGCCGGATTGACGAACACGACCTCTTTTTTCATGGCCTGAAATGCGCGCATCAGAGACCCCTCCCGGTTTCGTGGTTTTGACGCAACACTCTGAGCAACGCTCATGCCATATGGCTAAAAACTACCACTCGCATGCCTGATTTCCGGTGTTGCGCGCCGGATCCCACTGTGGCAGATGGCGCCCTGTCGCGACTTCGATCGCGAATCATCAGGAAAAGCCGTTGAAATCGAAACAACATGAAAACCTGAAACAGGACATTGCCGCGATTGCGGCGAACCTGTCTGACAGTATCTTCTTTGTCTGGGACATCGATCTGGACGAAGTTCAGGTCATCGCCGGCAGTTATGAGTCATTCGGGATTTCAGCGCCATCGATGACTTATTCACCGTCCTGGTGGATGAGCCGGATCCATCCCCAAGACCGCCCGACGGTCATGCGACTCGTTTCATCGGTCGAGCCCGGCCAATCCAAAGTATCTTGTGAGTACCGGGTCCAGCGCGACGATGGCTCCTGGGCTGACGTCCTTGACCGGGCGCGCGTTGTCTGGCGCGAGGGGCGCGTGAGCCAGTTTGTTGGCGTGACGACGGACGTCTCGGTTCTCGCGTCAACAAAACGCGAGCTCATCGAGGCGCGCAAGACCGCCGAGACCGCCTCCGCCACCAAATCACGATTTCTCGCCAACATGTCCCACGAGTTGCGCACGCCACTGAACGCCGTGACCGCGTCCATCGCGCTCCTGCGCAACAACAACATCAGCAAGTCGGAATCCCGCAAACTGCTCAGCGTGATCCAGCGCAATACGAATCACGTGCTGCATCTTGTCGATGACATCCTTGACCTCGCCAAAGTTGAAGCCGGAATGCTGCGCATTGATCCCAAAAAGATACACCTCAAGAGTTTCCTGACCGAACTGACTGAGGTTTTTCAAATCCAGGCCAACGCGAAGGAATTGCATTTTTCGGTCGACATCACTGACGGAGTGCCGGAAGCGATTGAGACTGATCCCGCGCGCCTCAGGCAGATCCTGATCAACTTGACGGGTAACGCCCTCAAGTTCACGGATGCCGGGTTTGTGCGCCTTTCCGTTGGCGCCAAAAATGGACAACTTGAATTCCGGATCCGCGACAGTGGTCCCGGCATCGAAGGCACCATGGCGGCGAAGCTTTTCAACCCCTTCGTGCAACTCGATGAATCCCTCTCGCGCAAACATGGTGGGACAGGCCTTGGCCTGAACCTGTCAATGAAACTGGCGTCGACCCTCGGCGGCGAATTGACGCTCGAGTGTTCAACCCCTGGTCAGGGATCTACTTTCCTGCTTGAGCTGCCGATGCTGGCTGCGTCACTGAATGACGTCGAGGAACTTCCAAATACGGTCAGTGACCAAAGGCATGAGCCGGGCAACACGCGCCTCTCCGGCAAGACCATCCTTCTCGTCGATGACGCGGTCGACAACCGGATGCTGTTCGAGAAACTTCTGGAACTGCGCGGCGCGCATGTCTTGCTGGCCGGGAACGGACTCCAGTGCGTTGAAGTCGTCGAGGCCAGCCGTGTTGACGGAACACTTCCCGACATCGTGCTCATGGACATCGAAATGCCCATCATGGACGGGCCGACCGCGCTGCGGCGACTCCGTGAAAACGGATTCAAGGGACCCGTCATCGCGATGACCGCGCACGCGATGAATGAGCACCGGGAAGAATACATCCGACTGGGATTTGATGGATACGTGAGCAAACCAGTCGACCAGCAGGCGCTGGTCCGACTGATTTGCAAGCTCGTGGGGTCAGGCGGCCCCCTCCTTTGATTCTTCGGATTCCTTTTCATGAGTCTTTGAATGGGCGCCCTCATGCCCTTTTTGCGCGGCTGCCTTGCGGCGCGCTGCCAGGCCGCGGCGGGCCTCGCCGCCCTTGCGTCCGATCAACGCCATGTGCGCCGTGTCGCGACTGACGATCTCGCCACCTTTGCGACCGGCCTTGCGGGCCTCTTCCGGTGTGAACTTGTGGGCCGTTCCCTTGACGTGCGCGGCACGACCGCCCTTGCGCGCGATGGCGCGCTGCGTTTCCGGGTCCATGGACGCGAATCCACGCAGGGACTTTGATTTGGTCGCCGGCTTGTCTTTCTCAGGGTGCTCTTTTTCCATGCTTGTTCTCCTGACGTTGATGAAAGTCGCGAACTGCGCTTTTCATCACCGGAGAGCAAAACATGTGCCCGCGATTCAGCGGGGCTTTTTCCCGGACTTGTTGCCGGCGTTCAGGAACGCCGCCGCAAGCGCGCTGCCGGAACTTCCCCTGGCCGCGATCGAGATCGTCGATGGAACAACCTCATCAGGATCAACGGCCTTTGCCGCGGCGCCGCCAGAGGTAACGGGCTGGACTTCGTCCTTCAACGAAACGCCGATCCTCTTCTTGATCCGGTCAACGGCCGTCACCCGGACTTGCACTTGCTGACCAGGCTGAACGACCTCAGCCGGCCGGTTGATCCGGCGCTTGGAGGACATCTCCGAAATGTGCAGAAGGGCCTCGATACCGGGCGCGATCTCGACGAAGGCGCCGAACTCGGCAAGGCGCGTCACGGTTCCCGCAACCATGCGCTGAGGCGCGATGGATTCAGGCAAGTTGTCCCATGGATCCGCGTCGGCCTGCTTGATGCTGGCGGAAATCCTCGGTTTTCCCTGGAAAGACTCAAATTTCAGGATCTTGACGGTAACCGTCTCGCC
>CAWUNT010000002.1:0-22682 GCA_963923405.1 uncultured bacterium
GAGACAGGTGTCGGGCTACTCGGAAGAGGAAAAGGTTATTATCGCCAACCAGTACCTGATTCCCAAGCAAATCAAGGAATCAGGTCTTGCGGAGGCGGATGTCGTATTTGGCAAAGCGGCAGTGTCAACGATCATCAACAGCTACACCCGCGAGAGTGGGCTGAGGGGGCTTGAGAAGCAGATCGCTTCGATCTGTCGCAAGATCGCACGCCAGCAAGCCGAGGCCCTGGAGACCGCGGACAAAGATGACGTGAAAAAGCCTCTTTCTGTTCGCCTGACCCCGGCGCTCGTTCAGCGCCACCTCGGCGCGGAGCGCTTCGCGGCTGAGACTATCCACAGTGAATCCACAGTCGGTGTAGCCATGGGCCTCGCCTACACGCCTTACGGCGGTGAGGTGCTGGCAATAGAGACCAACATGATCACGACCGGCAAGGGACGCCTCGTCCTGACAGGCCAACTTGGCGATGTCATGAAGGAATCAGCTCAGGCGGCTTTCAGCTACCTGCGGTCAAGGGCTGGGGATTTCGGATTCGACCCGGAACTGATGAACAAAAATGAAATCCATGTGCACGTGCCGGCAGGTGCGGTGCCCAAGGACGGGCCGAGCGCCGGGATTACGATAGCCACCTCGATCCTTTCCGCGCTCAAAGGTACGGCCCCGGTTCAGCGCGCGGCCATGACCGGTGAGATCAGTCTCCACGGCAAGGTTCTGCCTATTGGTGGTCTGCGCGAGAAGATCCTGGCGGCCCTGCGTGAAGGGATTTCCTCTGTTTTGGTCCCGGAGAAGAACCGGAGTGCTTTCGATGCATTGCCGGCAAATGTGAAGCGTCGTGTCCGGGTGCGTTTTGTGAAAGACTACTCTGAGGTTTACGAGGAACTCTTCGGTAATTCCGGTAAGTTGGC
Source organism: uncultured bacterium (assembly GCA_963923405.1). Taxonomy (GTDB): domain Bacteria; phylum Bdellovibrionota_B; class Oligoflexia; order Oligoflexales; family RGVZ01; genus RGVZ01. The sequence goes on from CAWUNT010000002.1 coordinate 904, forward strand.
CCTCGTCCCCGAGTCTGTCACAAAGGATTCGGACACTCAGGATCTGGCAAGCTGACGGTGATCGACGGGCATTGAAATCGAACTGTCCGGGGGAGAAGCTCGATGCGTGAGAGACTGAAGGCGGCTGGCCGCATTCTTTTTCAAGGCGTGATCTGGGTCTTCGTGCTTTCCATCCGTGTCGATGGACGTACCGTGTTTTATCATGCCCACGATGTTCTCGTTAATAATCAGGTAGTTGCGGCAGTTGAAGCCCAGGCGACAAGGGCCTTCCATGCCGCGGTCGACATGGCGAGCTCCGGGGCGGGCCATTTGGCTGACCGCTTAAGTAAGGGTTTTGGCAGCTCCGGCAGCCAGAACCGGGGCTGAGCCTCGATTCCACCGAAAATCTATGCTAACCCATTGATCATCTGGAAAGATGAATCATTGGAGTTTTAGCACGTGTCTGTCCTTGATGTTCTGGTATGGCCCCACAAGATTCTTGAAACCAAAGCTGAGCCTGTTACCAGGTTTGACGACGACTTGAGGAAGTTCGTCGCAGACATGGTTGAGACGATGCACGCATCGGGCGGAATTGGTCTCGCAGCGAACCAGGTTGGTGACCTGAGGCGCGTCATTGTGATCGAAATTCCGTGGACGGAGAGCATGGATCCGGCCCAGCAGGAAAAAAAGGAACCTTGGCACAACAAACGCTGGGTTCTGATCAATCCGGTCATCATAAAAAAATCTGGCAAAATCAAGTGGCAGGAGGGCTGCCTGAGCTTTCCTGAGGTGTTTGATTTCGTTGACCGCGCCGCAGAAGTAACTGTGAAAGCGTTTGACGAGAACGGCAAGGAATATGAGATCCAGGCCAATGATCTCTTTGCCGTTTGCATTCAACACGAAATTGATCACATTGACGGAATTGTTTTCTTTCAGCGCATGTCCCGTCTCAAGGCGGACATCATCAAAAAGAAGATGCTTCGTCGAGGTACCGTTAACGTTTGACGCCAACCCGTCATGTGATTCACTGATGTCCCGGGGGAAAACCCAGTGCTCGTTTCACCGTCGATACTGTCCGCGGATTTTCTTCATCTGGCTGACGAACTTCGGTCCATTGAAGCTGCTGGGGCGGACTGGCACCACATAGACGTCATGGATGGCCACTTTGTGCCAAACCTGACCTTTGGGCTGCCCGTTATCAGGCAAATCAAGTCTGTGGCTAAAAAACCCCTGGACGTGCACATCATGGTTTCGAATCCGGACCAGGTTGCGATGGGGTACGTCGAGGCCGGGGCAGACTTTCTGACTTTTCACATTGAGGCCGCAGATGACCCCGTGGCCGTTGCGAAAGCAATCAGGGCGAAAGGCGCCAAGGCTGGAGTCTCCTTGCGCCCTGCGACTCCCATTGAATCACTTGAGCCGGTATTGCCCCACGTTGATCTGGTCCTCGTGATGAGTGTCAACCCGGGATTTGGCGGTCAATCATTCATGGTCGACGCGCCTGCACGGGTCGAGCGGATTGGCGCAATGGCCACGAGGCTTGGTGTGCGCCAAAATTTGAAAATCAGCGTGGATGGCGGCATTAATGCAAGTACCGGTGCTCTGGTCGCCGCAAGTGGCGCAGATGTGCTTGTAGCTGGTTCTGCGATTTTCGGGGCAACTGACCGCATTGCCGCAATCGCTTCTTTGAAAGCGATCAAGACTATTCGCGTTTGAACTTGCGCAGTCAGAAAACAATCTGGCGATAGGGTGAATCGATGACTTCCGAAGCTGCAACTTCCGTGTTCAACCTCGGCACCGGTAATTTGACGCCGGAATTACTTGTCCGCCTGGCCCGGCAGGAGAATCCGCCGGTTCATGTGACGGAGGATGCCTGGAAGCGTCTTGATGACTTTCGCAATGTCGTCGAGGTGGAAGCGGCCTCGGAGAGCAAGATTTATGGTATCAACACGGGCTTTGGCTTTCTCTCTGACGTGAAGATTGCGCCGGACAAGTTGTCACAACTTCAAGTCAACTTGATTCGTTCCCATGCATGTGGTGTCGGAGAATATTGCGGAGACGAGGTTGTTCGCGGGCTCCTGATCCTTCGCGCGCATACTTTTTTGCTTGGACACAGCGGCGTGTCCCGGTCTGCTGTGGAGACGGTACTGGCTTTCCTCAGGCACGATATCCTTCCGCTCATTCCTGAAAAAGGCAGTGTCGGGGCTTCCGGGGATCTGGCTCCTCTGTCTCATCTCGCGATGGGGATGATGGGAGAGGGAGATGTTCGCTGGAAAGGCAAGCGAACATCTGCCGCGGAAGCATTGGCCGCCTCAGGTGTGAAGCCATTCAAACCTGGCGCGAAGGAAGGTCTTTCATGTATCAACGGCACGCACTTTATGGCGTGCATTGGGGCCTTCGCAGTGGTTGACGCGGAGACGCTTTGCAAGTCGGCTGACGTTATTGCGGCTCTCAGTCTGGAAGCCATTCGGGGTACTATTCGTGCCTTCGATCCCCGTATCCACCAGGTACGCAAGCAGGCTTTTCAGGGCAAGGTCGCGGCAAATTTCCGGAATCTTCTTGCTGGTGATGATCAGATCATGGACTCCCACCGCGATTGCGGAAAGGTCCAGGATCCGTATAGCTTCCGTTGCATTCCGCAGGTCCATGGAGCCGTAAGAGGCGCGCTCGAACACGTGCGAAGCATTGTAGAGGCCGACCTGAATTCGGTAACTGACAATCCACTGGTTTTCATGGATCGATTGGCGGGGCGTTCCGGGTCGACTGATGTAATCAGCGGAGGGAACTTTCACGGAGAACCTCTTGCCCTTGCTTTGGACTATCTTGCGATTGCTGTTGCCGAGATCGCCAGCATATCAGAGCGCCGGATCGAGAAACTGACCAATCCTTCCCAAAGCGGCCTGCCAGCTTTTGTTACGGCAGATAGTGGATTGAACTCTGGTTTCATGATTCCCCATGTGGTGGCCGCTGCTCTTGTCTCAGAGAACAAGGTGCTTTGCCACCCGGCTTCCGTTGATAGCATCCCAACTTCGGCTGACAAGGAAGATCATGTCAGCATGGGCCCGATCGCAGCCCGGAAAGCCCGTCAGGTGATCGACAACGGTATGAAGGTTTTGTCGATCGAAGCCTTGACGGCTTGTCAGGGGATTGACCTTCTCGCTCCACTGCAGCCTTCGCCCGCGCTGCGGAAAATCAAAGCAGAAATCCGCAGAATAGCCCCGACCGTTGACTCGGACCGCTCCATGCACGTTGAAATCAATGAGGTTGCGGATTGGATTTCACGAGGCAATGCTGTGACCGCCACTGATATTGCGATACTATAGAGACGAATGACCTGGAGAAAATCGTGACGAAGACCACGAAAGCCATAATGACTCGGGTAAAACCAGCTCTCATGACCGCGATGGTGGTGGCATCCATCGAGGGTACCGTGTTCGCGAAATCGCATGTAACCGGTTCGAAGATGGAGAAAACCGGCGGCGACTACACCGTCGCGGAGATCACGACTCGATGTCGAGCCCCGAAGGAATCCGGGTGTTTCCGGATTGTCTTCGATGCAGTGCACAAGACTGGGCGCTTTGATCAACTTGTGCTCGAAAGCAATCATGTCAACGTAGGCGTAAGGCCAGGGGACAGAATTCGCCTTTCAGCAGAAATTGCAGTCGATCGCGGCCGATCAGCAGAAGTGTCACAAGTAGTCCTTTTCGAGGGCCAACCGGGCTCCCAATTGCCTGTTTGGATGTTGTCCAGCAAGCATCGCGCCGGCTCTGGTCCTGCTGCCCGGTACCTTGAAATGCATTCTCCGCAGACTGACTTCCTGGTTCTTTGAATCCCATGCAAGACAACCAAAGATCGCAGGAAGACTCCCCTGTTCTACCACCGGTTTTTCAACCAACGGGGATCCATTATTGGCTTGGAACAATCTCAGGCCGCTTGATGGCAATCAACACAGCAGTGTTCCTTGTGATGAGCTGGCAGTCGGGCTCGCTCCTGCTGCCAAGCAGGGACGTTCTGCTTGAATTCGGCGCCAAGGACCCCGTGGGGCTCGTACAAGGGGAATTCTGGCGATTCCTTACTCCGGTTTTTGTCCACATTGGAATCATCCATTTCTTTTTCAACTCCATGGGGCTGTACTACATCGGATACCAGCTTGAGCGCATCCTGGGCGCGCGGTGGTTCATTGTTGTCTATCTTGCCTCAGGCATTTTCGGGAACATCGCAAGCGCGGTGTCTAGTGTCTCAATGAGTGCCGGGGCTTCAGGGGCATTGTTCGGCCTTCTGGGAAGTGGATACGTTCTTGAGAGAATTGTCGGCCGCCGAATCGAAGAGGTCACGGGCAAGCGCCCACGGCGTCGTGTGTACGCCGGTATGGTCGTCATCAATATCATTTTCGGACTGATGATCCCGGGAATTGACAATGCTGCTCACATGGGTGGCCTGGTGACAGGCGTAGTTTTGACTTGGTCCATGCTTCATTTGCGCCCGAACAGGTTGACGCGACGCAGCAAGCCCGCAGCCTACGCCGTGATCTTCGCTTTGTTGCTGCTCTCTGGAGCAGGAATCAAGGCGGCGACGGATCCCAGGCTTGTTGTATCACGCTTTGAAAAGGCGGCAGACAGGGCTCATTCCGCACAAGAGGGTGTTTACTATGTTGAGCAAGCTTTGCTCATCATGCCGCGTGACCGCCATTTGATGGCGGAGAAGATAAAGCTTTTGTTGATGAGCTCTGACCCACACGACGCGATATCCGAAATCAGGAATCTTGCCACAGATCCCGATGGATTAGAGGAACTGCGTCGTTTACAGAGGGACTTTCAGCGTGATGGCTTTGTTCGTCAATCGAAGTTTCTTGAATTTTTCCTGCAGGAAGAGTCTTCCGGCCAATCAATTTGATGGATCGTTTGGAAGATAATCAAGCCGCAATCGCGGTGGTCTTGTTGTTCCATGACATGCGATAGAGCTTACGGAGCCATGCACGCAATTCCGGATCCTTCATGTCTGCATTTAACAAATGAGCGCTGCCCAACAGTCGCGTCAAGAAACGGGTTGCCTCAATGTAACGAGCCGAATCCTCGACTGACAGATCTTCTTGCAATGTGAAGGAACTGGTTAGTACGCGACGCAATCCCAGTTTCGCAATCCGCGCCCCTTTTTCCGCGACCAAGTCTGGCAGCAAGACTAGCTTGTCCACTTCAGCTTGCCATTCCAGTTCAAGTTGCGTGACCGAAAGGTCCAGCGACGCTCTCTGCGTAAGTAACTGGAAATGGCTGACTTCCTCAATCACAACGAGCAAGGCGGATACCATCGATCCAGTAATGACTTGGGTGGGATTCAACCAGTCTTCAGCGGCTTGCGCGACCGATGAGGAAAATTCAATTCCAAGCATGACCTCGTCCCCCTCAGTAAGCACCAGCATGCGACCGCGATGGGCGTTTCCGGACGTGGTTTCGCGAAGTGGCAATAAGCAGTCACTGGCTTTCGCCGTCACGTCGAACCCATAATAAGAGGCAAGGTCGGACTCGATGCGGGAGATCAGTGAATAAATTGGGTGATTGAGGAGCATCGGTCCCCTATTGCGCGATCTTGTAAGGGACTTCAATGGCGTCGATGCCTTGGTCGGCCAGGATTTTCCTCAGTCGCTCCGACTGGCTCCTTGTCCACCGGTCATAGACATTCAGGATATCGACCGCTCCCCGACGACGCCCCTGTTCGGATACTTCGGAAAGTATGTCCATGACTTTCACAAAGTCCGTGGCAAGCGCAGATAGAGTGTCCCGGTTTGCGGATTCAGGACGATTGGGCGGCATAAGGCGTGAGGCCAGGTCATAACCGGTCCGCCCCAGAGTGATGTAGTAGTCGATATCAAATGTCTTCCGGTTGAAATAATCCTGAAAAAATCCTGTTATATAGAGGCTTGTGTCGCCAAGAGCGCGATATTTGCCGGGCTTGTCCTGGGGCGCAGCCTCAGACGCGTCGCGCAGCATGAAGGCGAGCGGTTTTTCGAGGAACGTGGCGTCGCCACCACTCCCGTTCTCTTTGCTGGTTGCCGGTGCCGCGATGAAGGAGCACAGAAGATTGACCACATAAAACTCGACCTCGCCAGGCAAGTTCACCTTCAGGGTAGCCTTTGCCAGGTTCACCCGCTCCTGAAAGAATTCTTGGGGCGTCGCCGTGAGGCGGATTTCGGGACTCATGATGACCTTCCTTCTTCCCGTGTTGGCCAACTGGCCAATTCTATTATCGGTCAATTTGATGATTCCTTGAAATCCCTGTCTGATCAGAGGCTTGTATGTTGTTTTGTCGAGCTGGTCTTGGTGTGTTTTAAAAATTTTCGCCAAAATCCAAGGATGTTGGTAGTTTGAAGATTGATGGGTGACACGTCTAAAAAATCATCGTCTGGAACACCTCCTTCTATAACTGGCGCAACTTCTGCCGCGGCTGGGCCGATTGACACGTCTGCATCCGATCGCCTGGGACTTGAGGAGATTGTTCATTTGGCCAACAAAGTGGGCCTTGAGTACGCGAACGCGAAAAAAGAAGCTGATCGCCTGGAGCTGCTGAAACCAACGATTCGCGCGAGAATCATGATTCGTCTGGATGATGGAACGATGAGCGAAACGCGTTTGCGTCGCTTGACCGAGACTGATCCGGAATACGTTGAGTTCCTTGAAAAGATGTCGGAGATGCGCGGCGAGGCTGAAAGGCTTCGTGTCCGCTACGAGTCTTACAAGAATCTGTTCGAGGCAAAACGTAGCTTGCTCAGTTATCACAAGGCAGAGATGAAACTCGTGTGACGGGATTTATTTTCTGGCTGTGCGCAGTTTCTTCCTCACTTGTTCCATCTCACCAATCAGATCCGGGTCCGTTGCAGCAAGTTTAGAGAAGATCTCAAAATGCTTGCGTGATTTGGCAGGGTTGCTCGATTCAAGTACCTCGCCAAGCAAAAAATGAGCCTCTGGCATTTCAGGTCGTACGCGAATCGCGCGTTCAAGGACGTCAGCGGCTTTATCTTTCTGTCCGCTTTGGTTGAAAATCCGCGCCATGCCATAGAGGGCGCTGGCCGTCAGGGGAGCGTCTCTGAGAGCGGAACCGTAAGATTCGGACGCCTTTCCGTTGTTGGAAGTTTCGAGGTAGATGTCACCTTCGATGCTGCGAAGGAACGGCGTCGTTTCCCTGTCGGCCCGTTTCATCGCGAGTTGGATCACGGTGAGGGCTTCGTCATATCTTCGTAGTTTGATCAGGATACGCGCAGCGATTGCTGATGCTTGGACGTCCGCGCTGTCAGCGGCAAGGAGCTTCTGGCTGTTGTTCAGTGCCTCTGCGTAATAACGGATCTTGTAGAAGCTCCACGCCAGCGCCTTGAGTGCCCTGGTTTCATTCGGCCTGATCCTGAGCGCCTGCTGATAACGATAAATGGCGTCGCCATAACGGCCCTCTGCGCGACAGGCTTCTCCGAGGTAGTAATTGGTGTCAAAGTCAGCGGGCAGCTTTTCAGAGGCATTCTCAAGATTTTTAATGGCATTCCGGTAGTCGCCTGTCTTGACAAGCATGATACCAAGGTTTCGGTTCGCGGCCGGGTTGACCGGATCGATTGCCAAGGACTTGCGATACTGGTCGATTGCCTCACGCAGGAGACCTTGTTTTGCATACTCATTGCCGAGGTTTAGTGACTCGGTGCCCGACGGCGTCTGACAAGCTGGCACGACGACAAGAATCGAAAAGGCGATCGCCATGTACCGGATGACCGGAAACAAACCCATCGTGGATCTCCTTGATCTTGATGACCCGGATGACCCACTTATTGTAGCAAACCTTTTGTGCGGAGGCGGATTTACAGGCCGTCCTTGATGTAGCGCTCCTCATAGAGCGACCAGCAGCGGTCATCGCCGGAATAGAATGCCAGGACAACTTGATTGTGCTGATATTCTTTGTATTTCGCCAGCTTGTACACATAGTACCTGAGCTTCGCTGCTCCGCTACGGCCGCTGACAAGGCGGTCGGGCGTTGGCATGAACTCATCGAGAAAGTAGCATTCGTTTGGGGTGTTCTTCAGGTACGGAAGGGCAACGGGTTCTTCTGGTTTCACTGCCACACTGGCCTGACAACCAGCAATCGCCAGCAAGGTGGATGCGGCGGCAATGCAAGTCAGGAATGTGCGTTTAAAGTTTCTCATCATCCGGTGGATCGGACGCATGCATATAAAAATTAGTTACGGCCGGAGGCCACCGATTGGTATTCCCGCAAATACATTGTATTTCCGGTGCCTTGTCGGAGGATTGTCCGCATTGTTCTGGTCTGTGAGTTCGTGCGTATCACCGGCAGAAAGGTCTGATCACTTGTGGTCGGAGTTGGATGATGCCGCGGATTTGGCGTGTGATCCTTGGCCCGGAAACGAAGACATGGCCTCAGTTTCAGATGTTGTTTTCAGGCGATCACCGGCAGGTGAACTGATGGCTTCCGGTGTCGGTCTCGATCGGGCTGGGCGTCCTGCTCTTTTCGAGTCCCCGGTTTCGAGCTCAAGCAACACGCCAGCGGAGCTGACTGTTTACAAGGTATCCGCGCCCCGCCTTGATCCCGATGGCAGTTCTTTTAACGGGTCGACGGGCCTTCCCGATGGTTCCTCTGTCGCGGTCGATGCACTGACGTCCGGGAAAAGTGGTTTGCACAAACTGAAGTGGTCGGTTTCGGGCTCGGCAGGTAGTGAAAAATCAAGTAATTCCGGGGTGTTGAATTTCAAGACGGCCATGCCTGTTGAAAGTGGAGCTGTGTTGGGTGTGGTTGAGGGATTTTTTGTAGTCGCGGTCACGGGTGACAGTCTCGTAGGCAAGGCTCAGATAGAGACGGCGTTTTTCCGCAGGGGTTCTTCCAATGCGACATGGACGAATACTGCGCGCCTACCCCACACCCATCTGGGGTATCCAACCCTGGTCGCCGGAAATGAGCCCGGAATGGTAATACTCCTGGTTCCGAAATGGGTTGACCGTGAGACAACCATTGGGACATACAGGCTGAGCTCCGAACGCCTTGAGGATCAAGGAAACCAAGGGGTCCTCCCGGACGTATCCGCAATTGTCGCCTCTGGTCATACAACGCGCGGCATCGCCATCATGGTGCGCAGCCGCGATAAGGAAAAATGGCGGTTCACCCTTTGCGAAATGAAATTCTAAAGTCGCTGGCAGCATTTTCCTCTGACATCAAAATCGCGCACTCCATTTTTGCACTCCCGTTTGCTGTGGTTGGTCTGGTTCTTTCCGGTGCGGGTTGGCCGACCGCATCGCAGTCAGTTCTGCTTCTTGTTGCAATGGTGTCAGCGCGAAGCTTCGCAATGGGCATCAATCGCTGGCTGGATTCGGACATTGACGCGCTTAACCAGCGCACTGTGATACGCGCCATTCCCGCGGGCAGGCTCAGCAGACGAGAAGCTCTTCTCATTTCGCTGAGCGCCGGCGCTGTTTTAATCGTCACAGCATCACTACTTTCGCCGTTGTGCGGAATTCTCTCCCTTCCCTTGTTGTTTATTCTGGGCTTTTACTCACGGATGAAACGAATCAGTTTCCTGACGCATTTTTACCTGGGTTTTTGCTTGGCCATGGCCCCGGTGGCAGTTTCCGTAGCATTGACCGGGAAAGTTGGTGTGGCGACATTGCTTGTCGCGGCGGCTGTGATTGTGTGGACTGCCGGTTTTGACATCCTGTATTCCCTGCAGGACAGGACTTTCGACGGGGCAAACGGGTTGTACAGCATCCCTGCCCGGTTTGGCGCACAGACATCCTTGTGGATCAGTCGTGTGTGCTTTTGTTTGATGATTCTTTTTCTTGCTCTTGCTGGCCAGTTCGCGAGGGCTGGTGCTTTTTGGCACCTTGCTCTCCTCGGTGTAAGTGGACTCCTTTTCTGGGAACATTGGATCCTGCGAGATCACGCCGAGCAGGTAGATGGTCGTTTGATTGACAAGGCATTTTTTACTGCGAATGCTTGGGTCAGCATGGTTTTTTGTTGTGGAGTTCTTTTGGATCTTTTTGTCCGGACGGCGATTCAATGATTGATCATGGAGTGAAAACCATGCCTGAGCGCCGGATTTTGATCGCTGTCACTGGAGCGTCTGGAAGCATTTATGCTGAACGACTTATCCAGGAGAGTGTCAAACGTTTCCCGCGTGTGTACGTGGTCGCGACGAGTGCGGCGCGGCAAGTAGCAGACTATGAGCTGCCAGCTTCACGCGAAGATGGACGCATATCCCTTCGCAAGGTTCTTTCGGGAGAAATTGACCCGGAGCTCCGTGACATCATAAGGGTCTTCAAGAATGATGATATGTTTGCGCCGGTCGCAAGCGGGTCATCGGCTCCGACGGAAATGGTCGTTGTGCCTTGCTCGATGGGATCCCTCGCTCGTATTGCTCAAGGCCTGTCGTCAAATCTTGTGGAGCGCTCGGCCGACGTCGTGCTGAAGCAGAGGCGTCGCCTGATTATCGTGCCCCGGGAAACCCCTTTCAATACAATTCACCTGCGGAACATGTTGGCGCTAAGTGAAGCAGGAGTCGATATCGTCCCGGCGATGCCTGCGTTTTATCAACATCCAAAATCTGTCGATGATATGGTCGATTTTGTTGTTGGCAGGGTTCTCGAACTCCTCGACGTTGACCATGGGCTTTACCGCCCATGGAACCCAAGGATGCGCTGAAATACAGCAGTGGTTCACAACACAGGCGTCGCCTTGAATCCCGCCTTTTGCAAGGCAGCAAGGATTCTTTTCTGCTGGTCCCGGTCCGTTGTTTCAAGGTCCACGTCGACTCTCACTTCGTCATAGTACGACATGCCAAACATGCGATTGTGCTCAACTTCAACCAGGTTCGCGCCCTCACTGCTGAGTATGTTCAGGAATTCAACAAGTTTTCCGGGGCGATCCTCAATCGTGCAGTGGAGGCGCATGAAGCGTCCCGAGCGCAGCAGACCACGGGTGGTGATGCGCTGCAGGAGGGTTGTATCAATGTTTCCGCCGGAAACGACGCAGACGACCGAAGGTGTAGTGCCTGATGGTATGGTCCGCGACAACATGTCGGCGTGTGAAAGTTTCGCTAGTCCAGCCGCCGTTACTGCGCCGCAGCCTTCCGCCAAGACATGATCCTGTTCCATTAAAGCCATTAACGCGTCGGCGATCTCGTCCTCGGAAACCAAGATGACTTGGTCGACGTATCTCTTGATCATTTCAAATGTCAGTTCACTCGGTTGTTTTACAGCGATGCCATCGGCGATTGTCCGGTGATGAGCCGTTGGCGTGATTTTGCCTGCGGCCAGACTTCTTGCCACGGCAGGGTACGCCTCTGTCTGGACCCCGATGATCTTGACGTGGGGAAATTTTGCTTTGTATGCGCAGGCGATGCCGCTGATCAGCCCGCCTCCTCCGATTGGTACAATGATGGTGGTCGCGTCTGGTACTTGTTCAAAAAGTTCCAGCGCCACGGTTCCTTGTCCGGCAATGATGCGTGGGTCGTCAAATGCGTGAACGAATTCGCCGCCAGTTTGGTCCTGAAATTTCCTCGCAGCGGCGTAGGCCGCGTCGTAACTGTCGCCACTGAGATTGATCGTCGCACCCAGAGCCTTTGTCGACTGGGCTTTCACCAGTGGCGTCCGCGCGGGCATGAATATCGTCGCTTTGACTCCGATCCTTTTACAAATATGGGCGACACCTTGGGCGTGATTACCGGCGCTTGCCGCGATAACGCCTTTTTCAAGGCTCGTACGCGGGGCAGACAGCAGTGCATTGGCGGCTCCACGGATCTTGAACGATCCGGAGAGGTTCAGGCTTTCAAGTTTCAGGTGAACTTTGCACTTGGCCAAATCTTCCAGGAAATATGAACGCTTTACGGGAGTTGGGTTGACGATTTCCCTTACTTTTCCGTTTGCCTGCTCGATGTGTGTGATGCTGATCATGTTGCCCTGTGTCCATCGCCTCAATGTGGGTATTTGGTGTCCTTCGGGATAAAATAGAGACACTGGTCTTCCCAACTGTACAGTGAGGCTTCAGGGGTCTGCAATGGCTGTCGTCTGGATCGTCGAAAGCCCCTCGGCGGGTGTCTCCCGAATGGCAAGCGCCCTTTGTGGGTTGGTTGCGGTCCGGGCGTTCGCCTCCGTTCGTTCAATGATGCGGGTGGCGGCTTGTGAGCCGATCCCGGCCGGCGCCTCGCCTCGGCTGGTGCTTGTTGAGGAACCCCAGGTTGGAGCTCCTCAGTTCTGCGAACCCCTCATTCATGAAATTCATCAGGTTCTCGAGCGTAATGGCTGGAGTGGTTGTCCGGTCATGATTGCTCCTCCCCCCTCCCAGACTTTTGTTGAGCAGATTCGCGCCATTTTGACAAAAGCCCCTGAAGTGAGTGCCGAGTTTCGCCAGCGCCGGGAGGGCGACTTGTTGCTGGACCTTGATTCCCGCAAGGCAAGTTGCATTTCATGCGGGCACCTTGAAGTGCTATCCCCGACTGAAACGCGACTGTTGCGGCATTTCATGGAGCGCCGTGACCAGGTCACGTCTAGATCTGAACTGATGTCGGTCGTTTGGCACGGCGCCAAAGTCGCGCCGCGCAATCTCGATGCCCATGTATCCAGGTTGCGAAAACGGGTCGCTTTTACCGGTATACTGATTGAACCTGTATATGGAGACGGATACCGACTCTCCACGGGTGCAGGTTGCGAGGCAGCCAGAGGCCGCATGACTGCCTCGCGTGGCGATTCGACCGGCGTTGGTCGCGCGGCGTCAAGGTCATGAGCAAAGGACAGGCCAGGAATTGATCCCTGAAATGATTGGGATTTTCTTGCTTTTCGGATGACGACAACCGTTTGCTGGAACAAACTTCGAGCCGCGACTGGCCAATGAAGGGACCCGCAATTGAAGAGATCCGCCACCCAGCAGATGAATGTTTTGTTCGTTGATGATGATGTGTTCATACGGGATCGGGTGAAAGCTCATCTTGACGGCGCGGAGGGATTTGACGGCCGCACATTTTTAGTCACTGTGGCTGCTACAACCAATGAGGCAAAGGGGTTCGCTGACCGGTTGATGGAGCAGGAAGTCTTCGTTGCTTTGGTTGATTTGTCTCTCGACGGTACCAAGACCTCTGGAATTGAAGTCATCAAGTATTTGCGGGCGTCCCGCCCTAAAGCGGCCATTATTGCGTTTTCGGATTTCGACGATCCCGACACAGTAAAACAAGCTCTTCAGGCAGGAGCATCCGATTTTATTTCCAAGAGAACGGAAGGTCGGGAGCTCGTTCACCGCATCAACATGGCCGGCAACGTCCTTCAGCATTCCCCGCACCGGGTACATGATCGCGACGGTCAGACCCTGGTGACACCAACCATGGAAGCTATATCGCGTCGTGCGGCGAGGATTGTTCCCTCAGCGGTCTCGTCGGTGCTTGTCTACGGGGAGTCGGGCACAGGCAAGGAAATTGTGGCCGATGTCTTCGCAGCAGCAGTGGGCAAGTCCGTGCCGTTTTTGAGGGTAAACTGCGGATCCATCACTTCCTCCCTGATTGAGAGCGAACTTTTCGGGCATATTCGTGGTGCTTTCACCGGTGCGATCACGGACCGACGCGGGTATTTTGAGTCAGCGGACGGCGGTTGGGTTTTTCTTGATGAGATCGCAACCCTGACCCCGGCTGCCCAGGTTGCACTCCTTCGTGTGCTCGAAAATCATGAGGTAGTTCGGGTGGGGTCATCAAAAGCAGTTCATGTCGATGTCCGCGTCATAGCTGCGACCAACGAGAGACTGGATGTGCTCGTGACAAATGGCAGGTTTCGGAAGGACCTTTGGCAAAGACTCCGTGAGGTTGAGATAGACCTTGCTCCTCTGCGCCAGCGTCAGTCGGAGATCCCAGCCCTGGTTACGCATTTTTGCAAAACGATGCCCGGCGGACCATACGAGGTTACGGATACGGTCATGGAAATCCTTGCGACCGCCCCGTGGCAGGATGGAAACGTGAGGGAGTTGCGTAACTGCCTCAGGGCGATGACCGAATTCGCAACTCCTGACCGCCGGCTCACTCCCTTGGCATTGCCCAAATGGCTATTGGGGGATGAAATTTTGGAGGATTCGGATAAGGGGAAAGTCCTCAGAATGCAAGAAAGTTCGGTTGTCGCCGGAAGTAGCAATTCGCCCGCAAGGGTTCTACGGGTCGACATCCCGGACTCGATGGCCAACCCCTATCAGTTTGACGACATTTGTGACCTCGCGTTAGTGGCGGTGGTTCGCGGAATATTCAGGGAACGGGGGAAAGTGTCGCTGCGGTCCTTGTCGCGGTTGATTGGTTTGTCACGTGGCACACTGACGACCAAACTGCGTGGCGCGGTGGACAAGGGTCTCGTAGGGATGGACGAAATTCAAAGCTTGTTTGCAATACAGGCCAAAGAAGAATGACGCCAGTCGAAGCTATTTCGAGAGGAGGCGGTCTTCCCAGTTTTTGCGCTTGAAAAACTTGCCACGGAATTTTTTGTGGTTCGGATTCTCAACAAGAAAACCCTTGCCTCGTTCATCATCCACCCAGTCGACTACTGAGTCTCTTACAAACTTGGCAGTTTCGGGATCTACCAGAGTGGAAACGTCTCCAAAGCACTGAACAACATCTGTTGCATTGCGGCTATCAAATGTTACGCCATAGTCAAATCCGTCGCAGCCTTTTCCGGATAAATAGATACGCAAATCCAGACCTGACCATTCGGGATTTTCGTTACGCAGCCTTGTTGCGGCGTCGATGGCTTTCGTTGTCAGATTGATGATCATTGCCGGGACCTGATTTCACATCCTCTTGAACCGGAAATTTCAGACTTTCATTGAGAACGGCGTGAAGTTAGTCCGGTAATCATAATAGTCTTCACTTTCAGCTCGTTTAATGGCAGCAACCACCCGGTACGTCAAGGGTGTTGCTACCACTTCCCACATGACTTTGAGGCAGTAATTGGTCAATGCCACGGTAACAAGCAGTTCCGAATCCCAGATCCCAAGGAAGGCCAAGGGATAAAAGATTGTGGTATCAATGGCTTCTCCACAGATTGTGGAGCCGATGGTGCGGACCCACAGAAATTTTCCCTGGGTAAGAATCTTCAATTTCGCGAGAACAAATGAATTTGTGAACTCACCTGCAAAGTAGGCGACCATTGAGGCCGCGACTATGCGAGGTGTCGACCCGAAAACCTGCTCAATAGCGGCCTGACCCGAGTAGTCCCGTGCAGGCGGAAGCTTTATGACAACCCAGGACATGAAGGCAGAAAAGATCAGTGCGCCAAATCCCGCCCAAACCACGCGCCGCGATCTTGCGTAGCCGTAGACTTCGGTCAAGATGTCACCGAAAAGGTAGCTAATTGGAAAGAAAAGGTTGCCACCCCCGAATGTCAGGCCAGCCACGGTCACGACTTTACTGACACCAATCAGATTCGAGCAGAGTAGAACCGTCACGAAAATGGCCATGATCAAGTCGTAGTATTTATAAACCCGCCGGTGGTCGTTCATGTTCGCTCCATTTTTCGAATCCAGTTCCGGATCCAGTTCCGGATCGCCGGTCTTCCGGGTAAAATCAGCATGGACACACACGCAGGTCGATGAGGTTACCTTGGTCTGGAGCCTTCGACAATCCATGGAATGTGCCTTGATCGCGGGCAGCATGTCTTTTGCGGCGCCATTGCAGGCGGATCCGGCATACAGCTGGTTGGCTTATGGGGATTTTCGCGGTCAATTTGAACCGTGCGGTTGTGACCCAAGAACGGACTTGGGCGGCATTCAGCGCTTGGCAAGTTTCATTCAACGGGAACGCGCGTTGGATTCATCGATCAGTGTCCTTGATCTCGGGAACAACATATCTCCCCCGCATCCTCCTGGGATGAATTACGCACCCCGGAAGGAAGACCCGGATGATACGCAAGATATAAAAGACCGCCATATCCTCGAAAGCATGGTCCGGATGAACCCAGTGGCGATGCTTCCGGGAAAGTACGAAATTGCTCGTGAAAAATGGATGTCTGCGGAAATTAAAGCATTAATTTCAGACGGCCGGGCGGGCGGCCCGTTTCCGTGGGTTATATCGAATTTACAGGATAATTCAGGGCCGGAATGGCTTCGTGCCTCGGCAAAGCCATTCATACGGACCACAAACATGGTGGTTTTTGGTTTCACGTGGGACAAGTCAATCGCATCATCTCTTTTGGCTGCGAATTCCATTCGAGGCAAAAAGAGACTTTCTATTCTGGCAGGAAACCCTGAATTCATTGGCTTGCATAAGATCCTGCTATTCAACGGACCCGATGACCAACTGAAGTCCATTATCAAGCTGCGGCTATTCGACGAAATCATCGCGAACAATAATGCCCCGGACTCAATGAAGCCGGACCTGCCAGACAGGAAGAACGAGGGCCGGGTTTTGATTCGTATCCGCGAGGGAAAGACCCGTGTCATGCAGACTCAGCTTGGGGGTCAGGGGGTTCTCCGAGGGGGCAGGGCCTTGCAGGTTAAAGCGCCATCTCTGGAGTCCATCATGTCGGGGACTGCCAAGGATCGGGTGACGACAGATGCAACAAATATTTCCATTTCCAGAGTGATTGGCTCTCGCATCAGCTGGCTGGAGCGCGACGTTTTGAACCCCGAAGTGTGGCCCGCATTTTTTAAAGCCTACGAGGAGTCCCTGAGAAAGAGCTCCGCGAGGAGGGCGCATTCCCGTTTGGCCGATCTCTCCGCGACGCCCTTTGCGGGTTCGCAGGCGTGTAAAGGATGTCACAGCAGCGCGTATGATGCGTGGATTAAATCCAAACACTCCACCGCGTTCTCGGTTCTTGTTGAAAAGGGAAAGAACCACGACAGCGAGTGTGTTTCGTGTCATGTTCTCGCCGCGACGGAAAAAGGAGGCTTCGTTTCACAGGAGGATTCTCCGTCCTTCATGAACGTGCAATGCGAGAATTGTCATGGTCCCAGGAAAGAGCATGCACAGAATCCATCCATCAAGCCGGCTTGGATCCCCTCAGGGAGAAAGTTCGACTCGATCTGCACGCAATGCCATCATCCGCCGCATAGTCCGGAATTCAATTACAAGGAATACTGGCACAAAATTGCGCACGGACTCGCCGAATGAATGCATGCCCGACTCTATTCAGGGCATTCTAGAATCAATTTCGAACAATAATAGGTTGTCGTCATGATTCCAGTAACGACCTCATCTTCAAGGCAATGAGGCATGTTCGTAAGGCGTCGTTTCCCGAACCGAATCTGACAACCAGGGTTCCTCTGCAGATTGGAACTCTGGGATATTTGGTCAGTCAATTCATTCGCGCGCCCTGATACCGCGTATGTTGCGCCGGCAATACTGAAGCCTGCTAGCAATCCAATAGCGAATTCCCTGTGAGTCAGTTTGGAAAGCAATTTTGACCCCTTCAATCCCGTGGTGACATGGTTTCAATTGTCCGATCTTGAATTGAGTCTGGCAAGATCATCATCCTCGACCGGGCCGTAGATCCAAAATGATTCATCAAGAATTCGCCACGCGGTCCTTGGTGCAGGAACCAGCAAGCGAAGGCCAAACAATTCTGGATTTTTTACATTCCGCATGGTGATGAAAAGAGGCCCCCCTGGCTTTCCCCAGTTTGGAAACGATGGGACTGTCCTTCGGATTACCTCGCTCATTTCAAGCCCTTGTTGACCGTGAACTTCATGCGACTCCCGGTCCCAGTGATCAAAAGTGATTTTTCGATTCAGGAATGGTGACCAGAATCTCGTGGAGGCCGGCATATACGCGAGAATGGCACTGCAGTTTCGCGGGGGCCAGCATATGACATCACGTCCGCCGATTTTTCCGGAACTGAGAAACTTGGCGGCCTCGACTGCGTCAGAGAAATTCATCTTTTTTTCGAGGTGCCAGACACTCCATGTGACAGGAAAATTCCAGGCGAATAAAATCCATAACGTCAGCGGTGTGACCATCCATCGCCATTTATTTGGGATTGTTTGACTGGCTGACTTGAGGCTAGCCCCGTTTATCCAAAGGACTGCGCACAACCAGACAAACAGCAATCCAGAATGGCGAGGGGCGCCACTGTAGTACTTGAAGCAAAAAATGGCCTCGAGAATAGCCGCGCCTGCGAGGAACATGCCGGCTGACTGAAGTGGTCGGGAAGATCCGGCTATCATCAGTACATATCCGGCAATCGCAACGATGAGAGTCGAGATTCCAGGGAGGTCAAATGGGAACAAGCTGTTGGAGATGGAATCACGAAGATTCTGGGCTTGAAACTGGTCCATCAAAGAGGCCGAGAACTGCCCCCTTCCAGTTGGCCAAAGCACGAGCACCGCGATGCAAAATGGCACGAGGAATGGAATCTCACTTCTGACCCACGACAAAAACGTTTGGCGCTTTCCCATGATCGCCGTAAGAGCCCTCGAAGAAAACAATGCCAGTGCCATGGCCAGAAAGTGAACGGTGCTGCAGCACATGAGAATTTGCGCCGCGACCATGCTGAATTTCCAGGACTTCTTTGGGTGTGTAACTCTGTCTGCATAGAGGAACAGGCCCAGAATTCCGAGTCCGTAATTGCGGGCAATGACCGGATACTCGTACGAAAACAGGAAAGTGAACAAAACCGGGAAAGCAAGAAGGAGAGGAAATCCCGAATTGAAAAGCAAGAGCCATCCCCCGCCCCAGACGGCGACAAGGTTGATGGCCTGCATTGCCCTCCAGTCAAGCCCCAGGCTCGTGGCTCCCTTGAGCATTATGTACCAGAGGGGCGGTTGGCCCTTATCTGGAAGAACGGAGAACATTTCAGCCCACGAGGCATCCCGTGCCAAAAGCCAGGAGTCGACCTCGTCACGCCATAGCTCATGATGCATGGTCATCCACAGGGTTAATAACAGCCAGGAAAGAAAAGTTACCCAGCGCAGGATTCTGTCCGTGTCGACGGTCTTGCCCAAATTAGCACCCCGGGGAGTCAATCAAGTGTTGAGTAAATGTGGAACGCTTCGTCCCGCACTGCCCAGGCCCGGCTTTGGATGAAAACCAGCTCCCGGACGCCCAGGGATTCAGGGTTTGGGAGGGCAGATGGCGACATGAAAATCATCCCTTGATTTCTGATCACCTCAGATCCTGCGAATTCCTTGGTCCATTGCAGCGCTTTGTCCGCTGACATCAAGGTGGCCGTACGGTGTCTCTTGTCCCAAAATCCATGCGTTCCAAATCCTATCCCGGGGTAAAGAAACTCCTTGTTGTCAGGCATGCGCAACAATACTGATTCACAGTTTGTCGGAGGTGAACACGCAACGACCTTTTCCATTCCGCCGGAGTTCATCAATGCGCTAGCAACCGCGGGCGCATCCGTGAAGGGAAGAAGTGTTTCTTGCCACCATGTGGATAATGTGTCGGGCATTTGAGCGATACAGAACAATGCGATCAAGTACCAGGCGCTTTGGGGACTGTTCTCGTCAGGCTGCATGGCCTCCTTTTCCCGTCTCAGGGAGATCCAAAGGGCCGTAACAGCGAATACATAGATCATGCCCGCATAGCGTGGGGCATCGATTTGATAATGGACACTTGAGAAAACGACGAACAGGGACAGAACAGCGGTGGTGAAAAACAACGCTGAGTACACATCCCGGCGGAGGATCACAAATCCAGTCGCCAGCAACCAGGCGGCGCAGACGGCAGCATAAACGACGTGGTAGTCCTGCCGGGGCATCAGCAAGGTTGACAGTGAGTCTATTGGCGCCTCAATGATCAGCCGGTTGAACAGCACTCCACTGAATTGCCCGGTCCCGCTGGGCCACAAGGTCACTGCGCCTGACAAAACGGCAGCCACCATGGCCCAGAAAAACGGTTGCCGTGTAATTTTCGATTTTTCCAGATGCTGATCGTGGGGGCGGATGTATTCAACGAAGACCAGGATCGCCGCGCTAACCAGTGTGAATAACGATGCAAGGCTCATGATATATGTCGCAGCACATCGCCAGGCCCAGGAGCGATTTTCGTTATCTCTTGATGCTGACGAGTACAGAAACAAGCCGAGTATTCCCAGGCTGTAATTTCTCGCCACGACTGAATATTCGAAACTGAAGAAGTAAGTGCACAAAACTGACGCTGAGATTTTCCATGAAAAAGGGCTTCGGAATACAAGAAGCCAAGCAGCCGCCCAGATGATGAATAGGTGCAAGGCCGGTTGGGCCGCGTATGGAAGCCCGGCGGCCGCCATTGGCTTGAGGAGCAGGTACCAAAGTGGCGGATGCCCCGAGTCATGCCCTATGGCAAGAATTTGACCAATGCTCGCGTCCCGCACCATCAACCACGAGTCTGCTTCATCCCGCCACGGTTCATGGTGAATTGCCAACCATGTTGTCAGCGCCACGTAGGTGAGAAATAGGGTTTTCTTTTTCATGAGTTTGTCCACGCGCGTCTTGATGGACCCGCAACTCGCAGTTATTCAAGCGAGGATTTTCTCAACCACCCGCGCAGCCCCTGTCGATGCAGCGATTTTTCCTGCGGCGACTTCCGATTCGGTCCGCGCTATCAGTTTTGCTGTCTCGTTGTTGTGACGGAGAGCATCAAGCGTGCGATCGCGTATCTCTTCCCGGAACCATTCCAGTGTTTGTTCCTTGCGGCGGGATTCGATCCTTCCTGAGGCTTGATCTCTTGAGAATACGGAATCAAGTTTTGCGACTATCTTGTCAATTCCGTCACCCGTCAGGCTGGAACAGGTAAACACCTCAGGCGCCGGCTGACCTTGCGTCGAAAAATAAGACAAAGCGTGCATCAACTCGGATTGGGCCTTGCGAGCAGCCGGGAGCAATTCACCATCTGCCTTGCTTACGACCACAAAGTCGGCCAATTCAAGATTACCTCGTTTGATGCCCTGCAATTCATCGCCGCTGCTTGGCTGATGCAGTAGAACGAAATAGTCTACCATGGAGGCCACGGCGCTTTCCGATTGGCCGACTCCGATGGTTTCGACAATCACTACGTCATGTCCAGCGGCCTCGGCGAGGAAAATGCTCTCCCTGGTATGGCGTGCCACGCCGCCAGAAGCATCCCCTCCTGGCGAAGGACGGACAAAAGCCCGGTCGTGTCGTGAGAGCTCCTCCATTCGTGTCTTGTCGCCAAGGATGCTACCGCCGCTTACGCGCGACGTCGGATCAATGGCAAGAACTGCAACCTTGCGCTCGCGGCTTTCCAGGAATTTTTTGCCAAGGGCTTCAATAAAGCTGCTTTTGCCCACACCCGGCGGGCCACTGACGCCAATTCGCATGGATTTTCCAGAAAAAGGCATCACCAAAGTGAGCAGCCGGCTGGCAGTATCACGGTCCCGCGCAGCCAGGCTTTCCACCAGGGTGATTGCCCGCGCCAAAGCGCGCCGGTCGCCCTCGAGCAACTGCTTCAGTAATTCATCGACGTTTTTTTTCAATGGCACGGATGATCTCCGTTGCGGCCGCGGAAATTTGTGTCCCTGGACCGAAGATTGCGGCCACGCCGGTCTTCTTGAGGAAGTCATGATCGCCCTCGGGGATGATTCCGCCAACGACAACCAGGATGTCTGTCGCTTTGAGGGTCTTCAGTTCGGCAATCAATTGCGGGACAAGCGTCTTATGGCCCGCAGCCTGTGACGAGATTCCGATCACATGTACATCATTCTCGACTGCCTGGCGGGCTACCTCGTCAGGTGTTTGAAACAGTGGGCCAATATCGACGTCAAAGCCAAGGTCGGCGAGACCTGTCGCGATTACTTTCGCGCCACGGTCATGGCCGTCCTGACCCATCTTGGCGACGAGTATACGGGGCTGGCGCCCCTCTTTTC
>CAWUNT010000003.1:0-22326 GCA_963923405.1 uncultured bacterium
AAAACAAGCCAGTAAATCATCAAACGGTCGCCTGCGGTCCGGCAAATGCCGGCCCTGCCATGAAGGAGGCAGTCATGTCTCTCCAGGTATCGAAGCGTGCTTTTGCCGAAGCCCTGAGGGAACTTGGTCACGACCCGGGCCAGTACGATGGAAAACGCCTCAGCCTTGCAGGGATGGTTGACTTGTATAGCGTTGAGGAAGATGTGGTGATTTCAGCGATCCGAAACAAGGACATCGCTGCCCATTACGATTACCAGAACGATACGATCTGGATTGACGCTCTTGACGCGGCGCACTTCTATTATTGTTTGTCTTCGGCTCGTGCTCTTGTCGCCGGCTGACTTTTGCGCCGGTTGTAATAAAAAATCTCAACATTGCCCGTTTTCCCGGGGACAGGGGAGTCAATCCAACGTCCTCCGGGAAATCCGTTTTTGCGAAATGCCTGGTCAACATTGTCCACGGCCAGCTTCCGGTGTCCGGGGTTTGTGACAACGCCGCCAGCGGGAACCAACGCAGCTTCAAGCTCGAATTGGGGTTTGACAAGAATCAGGAAATGCTCGGTCGCCGGAGCTGCTGCCAGCATCTCCGGAAGAAGGCGTGCGACGGAATTGAAACTGACGTCGGCGACCATCACATTGGCCTTGCTGACGATATCGGATTTATGTGCCGCTCTCGCTTCGTCAGGCAAATGCTTTATATGGGTCGACTCAAAAAGTGTGACTCTAGGATCCTTGCGCAGTTCCCAGGCCAGTTGGTTATGGCCGACGTCAACGGCGATGACATGGGTAGCGCCTGCTTTAAGGCAAAAGTCGGTGAAGCCTCCAGTTGACGAACCGACGTCGATAACGATCGCATCCCTGAAGATCTGGTTCAATCCCAACGCTTCCGATGCAGCGGCGATCTTGTCTCCGCCCCGGCTCACATAATGAGCCCTGGTGTCGTTCTTTATGCGCAGCGAGGTCTCAGGTTCGATCATGTCCGACGGCTTCGAGATCCGCTGGTCGCCGGCCAGCAACTCGCCTGCCATGATGAACGCCCTCGCCTCTTCCAGGGATTGAGCCAGACCTCGTTCCAACATGGCCTGATCCGCCCGGATTTTCCCTTTTTTTGCTTTTATTCCCGGGGACATGGGGATTTTCCCTCAAATTTCCTTCAAGCGTATCTGTTTTGCTCCGAAGCACCAAGAAACCGGTCTTTCGGAGGGCTGATCCCTTGGTTAAACCTCAATCTATCACGATGCTTTCGATTGATGACAGGTCTGTCACAGCGGACCTCGATTCAGCGGGTTACAAAAAGATGGGCGTCACGGTCCGTAACGCGTCGTCTTGGGACGAGGCAGAGAAGTACCTCAATAGTGAGCCTATCGATGTCCTGGTGATCAATCTCGATTACCGGAAGGTTGATGGAAACCAGGTCATCCGGCACATTCGATCTGTCGACCAGTTCGCGAAACTTCCAGTAGTGGTAACGAGCGTACAGGCTGGTAACCGGACGCGCTCCGGGGCTATCGAGGCAGGTGCCGACCTGTTTGTCGAGCAACCCGTTCCTCGCCAGTTTTTCATTGAGAAGCTGAAGTCTCTTCTGTCCCAGACCACACGCAGTGCGGCGCGAATTGGCACCGGTGGCGAAGCGCGATTCATGTATGAAGGAAAAAAGATCAGCTGCCCCCTCGGCGACGTGTCCAACGGCGGAGTTTTGCTGCAAAGCCACGTTGAGTTGATGGTTGGGACTGAACTCAAGGTGGAATTGTTCCTGCCTGGGGTGAAAAAGCCGGTGGAAGCCTCTGGTCATGTAGTGAGAAAGGTCAAGGGAAACATCAAGGACCCCTCGTCGATCAAGGGTTTTGGCTTCCGCATTGATTCATTTGAAGGAGACGGCCGCAAGCGTCTTGAGAAATTTGTGGCACTGAACGCGGAGACCGACTCCCCGATGAGGTATTACCTCTAGTACCTTCAACTTGCTTTTTGTTCCGGTGCCGGGGCGGCGTTGGCTTCTCCGGCACTTTCCGTTTCCTCGGCCTCGTTGATCGCAACAATGTAGCTGCCTTTGCGAGGCTTTGACTGGATCACCACTCCGATCAGTTCGGATTCAATGGGAACAATCTGTCCAGCCATGTTTACCCTGCAGTTTGTGGAGAGCAGGTTTGACACAAAAATCTTGGCTTTTTTGTCATAACTGATCTTTGATTGCGCGACACGCAGGTGTGCCTGCGCTTGTTCAATGAGAGTCTTGAGCTGGGTTTGCTGCTCCAGGGCCTTCTTGCGCATTTCCTCGAGTCGCTCTGTCATTTGCGATGCGGACTTGGCATTCAATTCCTTGAGCGTGGCTTTGACCTTTTCCTGATGTGAAGTCAGTTGCTCGAGGCGTTTCTTCCGAATCCGGACGGACAATTCAGCCTTGAAATCGCCTCCGCAGAACAACTCGGTGGTTGCCCCGTTCTTGAATCCAAGGTTCCCTGTCTTGATCGACTCGCGACAAGTCAGGGCCCCACCCGCGATGATGCCGGTGCCCTCAATTGTCTCGATTGATTTTCCGGAGATAACCTCAGAATTCAGGATCGCTTTCTTTGCCTTGATCTCGCCGTCACACTGGACGCGGGAGTTCTCAATGAATTCTGCCAGGATGTTTTCGCGGGCGATGACGAATCCCTGTCCACCCATGGTGATGCTGCCCTTGACCTCGATGGATGTCTTGCAGCGAATCTTCGCGCCCATGATGGATTGCTCGACGATTAGTGGTCCCGTGCACTCCACGATTGCGCCACTGTCAATCGAACCTTTCACTTCAACGGGGCCATCATAACGGATGTTGCCAACGCGCATGTTGACATCGCCGTTGACGACATAGGCTTTGGCCATCGTTATGTTGTTGTCCTGGATCGCTGGCACTCCGTCGAACTGCGCCTTGAAAATTCCGCCTTCGAGCGCTTCGATGCCTTCGCCTGCCTTCACCTCCAGGGTTTCATCCGCCAGGGGTGGGATGACCTCACCGAAGACCGTCTTGCCCTCCGCTCTCGGTTGCTTGAAGCGGATTTCGGCAACGATGGCGCCTGTGCGGACGATAGTGCGCTGCTGGATTTCGCGCATGTCGACCTGACGTCCCTCGTCCATCGGATTCAGGGCCAGTGGACTTTCCTTGTAGGTCATGAACAGGAATGGTTCCCGGCCTCCCAGCGGTGCGATGCCGGTCGCTATCTCGAATCCTTCGAGCGTTTCCATTTTAGCGATCAAGTCGACTGCGGCGTTCATTTGTTCCCGGGATATTTGTGGAAGGATCCCCAGGCGTTCGCACTCCCTTTTCAACCAATCCCGGTCCGCAATGAATGTCTCGTCTTTGTAAATTGACTCGTCAAATTTAACGAGTTTCGCGTGCATCTTGTCTTCGCTGATCTCGAGGAAGAGCCTTCCTTGTCCTGGATAACCGACCGGACGCGTGATTTCTCCAAGCTTGAATGTGCCGCCTCCGAGCAACACAAGTGGCAGGTCGATTCCGATACCCTCGGTTCTGGTCCTGGCTTGTTGCAGGGCAGCCGTGATGCCTTTCCGGCGGACCCGGTAATCTGTTCCGCGTGCCCGGGCGAATTTCTCCATCGCGTGCTCGAGGGCGGAAAGGATTTGTTGGTCGGCATGGGCCTTGCGAAGGAACCACGGATTGGTCACAAGGACGTAGACTTCTTTTCGTG
Organism: uncultured bacterium; assembly: GCA_963923405.1. Taxonomy (GTDB): domain Bacteria; phylum Bdellovibrionota_B; class Oligoflexia; order Oligoflexales; family RGVZ01; genus RGVZ01. The sequence continues at coordinate 3,683 of CAWUNT010000003.1, forward strand.
TGTGATTTGCAACGATGGCGAAATTGGACTTGTCGACTCCGTCCATCGATGTCTTTGGCAGTTGCGGGTGTCGCAACAATGGGACTTTGTCAGTACTCTCCCCGGCAGCGGCGCGCAGCAATGTTGACTCCAGTTGCGCCGGATGCGGTTTGTCATTGACTCCGACAGACCGGAGTTTTTCCACGATGAATGCCTCGACCCATTCAGGTCGCCATTTGGCTATATCTGTGTGCGGTGCCCTGATAGTCAACCACGCCAGGGTTTTCAGTTCCTCGCTCTCACCTTTGACTGCGGTGACTGAAATTCCATCCATCGGCGGGATACCGGCACCTGTGACACAGGTGACAGAAAAAGTGGTTTCCTCATCAACCATTTCGCGCAGGGTGTGCCACGCGGTCCGCAGCCGGTCCTCGTGGAGGATCCACGATTTTATCTCGCCGCTCTCCTTGTGAATCTCGAGGAGTCGTTCGGTTTTTTTCACGAGATCTGCGGGGAACTTGTTCTGAGACAAGCACCACTTGCGCGTAAGCACCACCTCAACCTGATGGGTTGCTTGCTGGTAGACCAGCTTTGGCGATTTGTTCCATGGCCAAAAGCGCAAGTTCTCTCCCTGTATCCCGGCACGGTGCCGGCTCAGCGGTCCTCAAAGGTTTGGATCGGAGGTTTTTGCAAAAGAATTAGGCAGGCCGGTCACAAGTTCCCGAACCCCTTGGGGGAAATCGACGCCAAGCGGTTGCAGGAAGCTTCCGGAGGTGCTGTATTTATTGGAATTTATTGGGTTATTGAGCAGTAGACAAAGTCGACTCTGTGACCAGCTGACCGCAAGCGGCGGCAATGTCCTGCCCCTTGCTGTACCGGACCATCACTCTGATTCCTGCTCCGTGCAAGTGGTCCCGGAACGATTCCACGGCAGCTGCCGCGGGCCCGCGGAACCTCGACGGGTCGATTTCGTTCAGTGGAATCAAGTTCACTTTGACATTCAATCCGTTGGTGACCCGGACAAGTTCCTCCGCATGCCGCAACGAATCGTTTACTCCGTCAATCATGGTGTACTGGATCAGGATTCCGTGCTGGTTCTGGGTTGGAGCTTCACGAAGGGCCCGAAGCACATCGCCAAGCGGCCACTTGCGGTTGATCGGCATGATCTTCGAGCGCTCGGCCTCGAAAGGCGAGTGAAGGCTGATCGCCAGCCTGACATCAGGATGGATCGCGAGCAGTCGACTCATGCCCTCAAGGTGACCGGCAGTTGAGACAGAGATCCTGCGCAACGCCAGACCCAATCCCAGGGGATCTGTCATGATTGTGATCGCGTCAGCCACGGCGTCAACATTATCCAATGGTTCGCCCATGCCCATGAAGACAATGTTTGTGATTCGCTGAAAGGAAGGCAGGGCAAGAGTTTCAAGCCAGCCCGGATTGCTGGCGATCCAGCGGCTCGTTGCCACAACCTGACCCACGATTTCACCGGCGTCAAGGTTACGGAGAAGTCCCATCCGGCCGGTGTGGCAGAATGTGCACGCTTGCCGGCATCCAACCTGGCTGGAAACGCAAAGTGTAACGCGACGCCGTTCCGGCATGAGGACAGACTCGATCATGGATCCATCCTCGAGCCGGAACAGGAATTTGACAGACCGGTCGTACCGGGAGACCAGAATCTTTGCAGGCTCGGGCAGGACTGCCTCGAGATCCGCGCCTATGGCCGGGCGTATACTGGCAGGCAGGTTTGAGGCGGTCCATGGGTCTTGCGAGAGGGCTTTGTAGGCGGTCCGGAACACCGTGGACGCGTGAATCCCCGGCATACCCGCGCCAAAGCAGCGCTGCTCCAACTCGGGTCTCGGAATGGAATAGAAGTTTCTCACAATGAAATCACTGATATAATTGAGGTCGGTGTCCTGAAGCTGGCCCGCAGCGGGTGGAAATAATTCATGAACCATCGGTTTACAATCGAAAATCTGGGCAAACCCGTCGTGCAGAGCCCGATTGCGGCCATTGACCCCGGTCACTTCCTTGGTGACGGGGAACGCATCGTCATGGACCCGAGATCGAGGGAAATCGATCGCTGCCTGAAGGCTGGCGCGTTACCAGAGAGCTTTGAAGTCGCGGGTCCAAGAAATCCCATCTTTTTCGATCCGGGGAAGGTTACGGCGGCGATTGTCACGTGCGGCGGTCTTTGCCCTGGATTGAACGCGGTGATCCGCTCAATTGTCCTTCAGCTTCAATACCGTTATGGCGTGAGGAAGATCCTCGGAATCCGGTACGGCTACCAGGGGTTGGCCAAAAACGCGCACGAAACCCCGGTCAACCTGTCGGCAGATGTCGTCGAGGACATCCATCTGCGGGGGGGGTCCATGCTTGGATCGTCTCGCGGGGCTCCCGCGGCCTCCGAAATGCTTGACTCCCTGGTCCGGCTGGGTGTGGACATGCTGTTTACAATCGGTGGCGACGGAACGATGCGCGGTGCCCTGGCAATCCATGATGAGATCAAGCGTCGTAAATTGCCGATCGCTGTCGTGGGAATTCCCAAGACAATCGATAACGACATTCCATTCGTGCGCCGTTCGTTCGGTTTTGAAACCGCGGTACATATCGCATGCGAGGCTGTTCACGCGGCACACACGGAAGCCGTCGGTGTCGAGAACGGAATAGGTCTCGTGAAACTGATGGGGCGGGAGAGCGGATACATCGCGGCGAACGCGGCGTTGGCGACCGGCCATGTGAACTTTTGTCTCGTGCCGGAGGTCGGTTTCAAGATCGAAGGGGCGAATGGTCTTTACGAGTTGTTGAAGGAGCGCCTGCGGCGCCGGAAGCATGCTTTGATCCTTGCGGCCGAGGGCGCGGGGCAGGGCTACTTCGCCGGAGCCGAGAGGCCCCGTGACGCGTCCGGGAACATAAAGCTCGGAGACATTGGCACCCTGCTGAAGGAACGCCTGCCTCACATGTTCCAGCAGGACTCGATTCCGGTATCAATCAAGTATATCGACCCCAGCTACATCATCCGAGCGGCCGCCGCGAATCCAGCGGATCAGGTGTTTTGCAACAGGATGGCGCAGTACGCGGTGCATGCGGCGATGGCTGGTAAAACAGGACTTCTTGTCGGTTACTGGCATGGCCGGATGACGCACGTCCCTCTGCGCGCCCTGGGCGGCGAAAAGCAACGCATCAATCCTGATGGAGAGCTTTGGCAAAACGTCCTGGAGACCACGGGTCAGCCTCCGGTAATCGGCTAACCCTCTATTTGCCTTTATGTTCCCGGGCCAATTCCTTGTGGTGCTCTTTGTGCGTGTCCTTGGGGTTACGCCCGTGACGCCGTTCCAGCACCTCCGCCATTTCGTTCAATCGATTGACCAGGTTATGGAGCTCGTCCCGTTCCCGGATGCGGACGCGCTGGCCATAGTGGCCGCGCTTGATCTCGTCGATGAACCGCTCGATTGAAACGAGCGGGCCGTAGTAGCGGTGCGTCAGCTTGAAGACCACGGTGAACAGGATGACCAGGTACAGGGCGAACAGGGCACCGATCCGGATGGCGTTGGTCGTGAAAACGTCGTTGGTCACCAGTGCCCACTGCATGTTTTCGTCCACCACGTTGAACAGGCCCATGACATGCTCATACTGGGCCCGGAATGCCTGGACGAAAAGCAGCCCGCAGAGCACGATGAACACAACAGAGACCGCGAAGACGTAAAGTCCGAATTTTATTTGCTTGAATGGCTCAATCAGGACCGATTTCTTCTGGCGCCTTGGTCGACTTGCGGTCATGACACACCCCTTGTTCGATGAACCCTCTTCGGACCGTGGATTTCCAGCTTGAAATTTCCGGCCAGCCCAAGTAACCAACGGGGTCTGTAATTTTTCAAGATTCTAGTGGTTACTGGAGATTTTTGTGCACGGATCAAGGCATCGCCGCAAACACCCAAAAGGTCGTCGTAAAGTTGGTCGCAAGAAGCGTCGCATGATGAAGAAGCGTCGCGCGCTCCGGACGGTCTAATCCTTTAGCCGTTCCATGACTCACGGAACATGAAAGAACCCCCCGGCGGGCTGCCAACAGCCCGATCCGGCCGGGGTTCTTTTTATTTTTAATAAATGTTTTGCAATCTTTCCGGCGACTTAGTAAGCTGAGTTCAAATTGCCAGTGAAATCAGGTTGCCAGTGTTTCAGCCCGCAGGGGCGCTACCAGGGACGGTAGGACCAGAGAGATACGGTCTGCACAGGGAGGATTGTGCGATGCTGGATTTTATTTTCGCATTGGAACGCTTCATTCAGAAGTGGCCGGCAGCCACTCAGTTCACGATCTTCCAGATCGCCGAGCTGACCAAGACCCAGATCGCGGTAGCGGTCGATGCCTTGGCGGTGGCCCTCAGCCGGGAACTCGACGTTCAGGACGTCATCACCCTCGAAGATGCCCGGAAGGCCTTGGCTGACCTCGAGGACAGGATGCAAGTCCAGCTGGCTGCGCGGCGCAAGCGCATCGAGCAGAAGCGTGACCAGGCCGTCAATGCCTACGATTCGACCATGGAAAAAGTCCGGGTCCTGCAAATGGACAAGAACTGGCGCAATGCTTACAAAACCCTCGGTTATTTTGCCGGGCGTTGCGAGGCTGACTTGCCGTCCGAGATCCTTATGGCCATTTACGGTGACTGCATTCGCCTTGGCGTGAAGGCAGGTGTGAACCTGCAAGAGCTTGGCGTTTGGTTCCAGAAAGGCCTGGATCTGTCTGTCACGAGCATGTCCCGCGATAGCATCGCCGAGGCCATCGATTTCATCGACGCTTATGGCGACATGTTGGTCCAGAATGGCTCCGCCGGTTCAGGGCAGCGTCTGGTCAGTTCTGCGCTGCAGTCCCTGGCGATGCCGGCGACGGAGTTCGAGCTTGCCGAGGAATGGCGCGGCGTGGCCGCAGGATTTAACGTTGGTACGGTGGTGCTGACCTGATATGGCCAAACGCGGGGCAAAGAAGAAGCCAGCCGGCAAATCCAAGTTGCCGGCTGGTTTGACAGCAGCCCAGGTCTACGTGACCTGCCCTGAGACCTCCTTCAAGTTCAACAGCACCAAGACGGTCGAGACGACGCACGAGTTCATCGCGCAGTCACGGGCCGTTCGTGCGATTCAAATGGGCCTCGGGATCCGCAAACCCGGTTACAACATTTACGTGGCCGGTATTCAGGGAACTGGAAAGACAAGTGTCATAAAGACATTCCTTGAAAAATGGTCCGCGGACGCGCCGCGTCCCAAGGACTGGATCTACGTCTACGACTTCAGCCAGTCAGAGCAGCCACGCGCCATCAGTATGGGCCCCGGAGAGGGTCGGCGCCTGAAAAAGGCGATGGAGCACCTGATCAAGTCGCTCCGGAGTGACATAACTTCCGCTCTCCAGAGTGAAGATTACGAGAACGCTGTGAACGCGTACCTCTCCGCGTCCAATGAGCGGAAGTCAAAATTGTTCAGTGATCTCGAAAAACGTGCGAAAGCCTTGGATTTTGCCATCAAGTCAACGCGCATGGGAATTGAGACGATTCCAATTTTCGAGGGCCGCCCCCTTACTGAAAAAGAATACTCAAAACTCTCAGACGTCCAGAGGGACGCGATCGAGGATCGCCGGTCCCAATTGGAACCGGAAGTTCTGGATTTCGCGCGAAAAGTTCGTGCCATAGAGCAGGAAACCAAGGATTACGTCGAGCATTTGCGAAATGAGATCGGGTCGCAAGTAGTCACCTCGCAACTTGATCCTGTCCGCAACGAGTTCTCCGACAATGAGGCAGTCATCGAGTTCCTGAAGAACGTCGAGACCGACATTCTCGAGAATCTCCTTGATTTCGTTGAAACCGACGAGGCCCAGCCAGAACAGCCGCACGAGATGTTCCTGCCACCAGAGGAACGCGATCGCTTTCGTCGATACAAGATCAACGTTTTCATAGACAACACGACCGCCAAGGGCGCCCCGGTCATCATCGAAACAAATCCGACTTACTACAACCTGTTCGGCCGTATTGAGAAAAACGTCGAGCACGGTATGTACCTGACCGATTTCACGATGATCAAGGCAGGCGCTGTCCACAAGGCCAACGGTGGTTACCTTGTCCTGAACGCGCTCGACATTTTCAAACAGGGATCCATCTGGGACACCCTGAAGCGGGTGTTGAAGAACCGGCTCGGGTATATCGAGGACATGGGAGAGCAGTATTCACTGCTGCCTACTTCCGGTTTGCGGCCGGAGCCAATACCTCTGGATTTGAAGGTGATCCTGATCGGCAACGATGAGATCTATCACATCCTTTACGATGCCGATGAGGACTTCCACAAGATCTTCAAGATCAAGGCTGATTTTGACCACAAGATGGACAGGAACGAGGAGAACATTTCTTCCTATGCCTCATTTGTGGCCACGCGGTCGAAGATCGAGAACCTTCTGCCATTTGACCGTTCAGCGATCGCGACCGTCGTTGAGTATGGTTCACGGCTCGTGGAGGACCAGCGTTTCCTCTCGACACAGTTTGGCGAATTGAAGGACCTGACCATTGAATCCGATTTCATCGCGCGCGAGCAGGGCGCGAAGATGGTTGGGCGTAAACATGTCGAGCAGGCATTGTCCGAGAAGTATTTCCGGGTCAATTTGATCGAGGAAAACCTGTTCAACATGGTCAAGAACGAGGACATCCTCCTGACCGTCCATGGCGAGCAGGCCGGGCAGGTCAACGGCCTCGCCGTCTACGACATGGGGGATTATTCCTTCGGCAAACTCGGGCGTATTACATGTACGACGACCATCAGTCACGATGGTGTCATAAACATCGAGCGAGCCAGCAAACTCTCCGGAAAGATCCACGACAAGGGGGTTTTCATCCTTACGGGTTTGCTCAACTCTGTCCTGGGAAAGCATCGTCCCCTGGGGCTGGCCGCGAGCATATGCTTTGAACAGTCTTACGGAATGATCGATGGCGACAGCGCAACCCTTGCCGAATTTGTCGCGATCCTGAGCGCGCTGTCTGGTGTGCCAGTCTTCCAGGGTGTCGCGATGACTGGCAGCTTGAACCAGTTCGGTGAGGTCCAGCCGGTTGGCGGGGTCAACGAGAAGGTGGAAGGATTCTGGCGGACGTGCAAGATACTGGGGCCGCGTAATGGCTCTTTCTCGTGCCTGATCCCGCGCCAGAACGCTGCCAATTTGATGCTGGAACGTGACGCACGGGATGCAGTTGAATCCGGCAAGCTCAAGATCATTCCCGTGGCTACCATCATCGAGGCATTCGAGATCGCGACGGGCGTGCCGCTGGGCGTGACGGACATCAAGACTCTGAGAGAAGCCCCTTTCTTACGCGGATCCGCCCTTCAGATGGCCACCGAGCGTCTTGAGAAATTGCACCGTGAACGGATCAAGGACCGTGCCCGGGACAAATCGAAATAAGAATTTTCAATGAACCATTCGTCGGGTCATCCTTTGAATCGCCCACTGCCAGAAGTGTTCGCGTTGCGTGCGGCTTTGCGCCGCGCGGTCAGGGACTATTTTGATTCGCACGGGTATTTGGAAATTGAGACTCCGTGTCTTGTGCGCACACCTGGCACAGAAGTCTATCTGAATTATTTCGAGACCTCGTGGGAGTCACTCGCAGGCGATCGTGAAGTGCTGTACCTGCGTTCGAGTCCGGAGCTCCACATGAAGCAAGCGCTTGCGGCGGGATGCCGCAAGATCTATCAGATCGGGCCGTGTTTCCGGAATCGTGGAGAAATCGGGCCATGGCATCACCCGGAATTCAGCATGCTTGAGTGGTATCACTGCGGGACCGATTACGATGCATTCATGGAGGAGACCGCGGATCTTCTTCGTTATTGCGCCGGGGCGTTGAGAAAGTCCGGATGTGACGGGCTGCAGGTTCCTGAGTCAATACCCAGGTTCACATTGGCCAAGGCCTTCCATGAATTCGCGGGTGTTGAGTTGGTTGACATGGATCCCGGCCTTGCCAGGCGCGCCCGCAATGCCGGTGTTGTGTCAGTACGTGAGAACGACGATTTCGACACGGCATTTTTCAAGATTCTGCTTGAGAAGGTGGAGCCCGCTTTAGCGCTACATCAGCTCGCGATACTCTGTGACTATCCGGCGTCCCAGGCGGCCCTGGCTGTGGTTTCGGGCGGTGTCGCGAAACGATTTGAGTTTTTTGTGCGTGGCATGGAGTTGAGCAACGCGTTTCTTGAACTCCCGGGGCGCGCCGCGAACGAATCGCGCATCAGCGAGAGTTCAAGGCGGCGTGCTGCCGCCGGGTTGCCCGCAGTCCCTGGTGATCCTGATTTCCTGGAAGCCATGTCCGTCTCATTGCCACCATGCGCAGGGAATGCCCTTGGAATGGACCGGTTGCTCGCGGCAATCACGGGCGATTCCGGAATTTCGAACATGATCCCCTTCCGCCGGTCGAGCGTTTGGCGCCGTCATCTGCCCTGACTTTTGAAGTCACTTCATGACACACGGATCAATGCGTACATCTCTTCTTCGGAGGGATACGCATGGGCATTCAAACTGTAGTTTCCTGGTCCATTGTCTGCGGCCTGTGTTTTTCGGCAGGTCTGTCGCACCAAAAAATATCGAGGAGTCTTGCGGGATATCTTGAAGCCGCGGCAGACCAGGAGAGGTCTGCGATCGACGTTGCCCGTCGGGAACACCTCCGGGGTGACGGGCACCGGGTCACACGGACAGCGGCGCGTCGAGGCGGGATCGAAGTCGTCTTGCGGCGGACCCGGGAGGCTGATTGAACATGGAAGTATTTGTGGCCCTGATATTTTCGTGGCTTGCGTTCAAGGTCTGGGTCGTCGACTGGAGGGTGGTCACCGGGCGCATGGCTTCTGCCATGAATGACGTGGCGGCAGAATCGGCCCTTCGTGGTGACCCGGGAAAGGGTCATGGCCATGTTCCGTGAACTGGCGAGGCGGATAACGGAATGCCGCCATGATGTCTTGATGATCTCGCTGGCAACACACTTTTCTGCGGTGATACTTGGTGTCTCTTCGTCAGCCATCCTGCAGGGTGAAATGTGGCCCGCGGCGGCGAGAGTGCTGGCTTCGCCCACCATGGTGCTCGCCTTCCCTCCGACGGCGTTTTCAAATATTGCCGGTCTGCCCGGTGATAGCGTGCAATTGGTCCGTTCTGGCACTGAGCCATGCAGTCTCCACCGGAGTGCCATGAAGCTCCTTGCAACCGGTCCCGCAGTCCTTCTTTCCCGGGAACTCGCGAATGATTCATTTGAGGATGTCAGGTCTGTCGCGCGTTCTGTTGCCGGCCAGGACCCTCTCATTTTATCTCGTGCGAATTCATTTCAGAAATGTCGCGAACCATCACTGCCTCACGTTGTCATTGAACGGGATCCGGAGGGGGGCAATTGAGACTTCAAGTGGCAAAGGTCATATCGCCGATTTTATTGATTACACTGCATCTTGTCGTGGTCACGGGTTCCATGGGTGCGGTTTCGGACTTTCCAAAAAAAAAGCGTGTACCACTGGGTGAGACGATAAGGATGTCATTGCCCGGTGTGAAGCGCCTCCGGTTGAGTCGAGAGGGTGTTGTCATCGCGCGACCGGGAAAAGGTGACGATTGGCTGCTGACCGGTACAGCGAGGGGAGTTGTTCTCGTGCGCCCCGAATCATCCGCGGCCGGCAGTGAGTCAGAAGATATCGTGGTCGAGGTTTTCGTTATGCCGCCGCCGGCCAAGTCCGCTCATTCGGGTGCCACCCGCGGTGAGCTGCCAGAATGTGACGGTGTGGTTGCCTCGGTCGGGGCTTTTGATTTTCAAGTGTCGATGAATTCACGACGTAATGCGCGTGAGGCCGGGTTGCCCCTGCGCCTCGAAGCCAACACTCAATGGATGAACATGACAGGAAAAGGAATCTCAGCGGCTTCACGATATGGATTTGGTGTCTCCGGTACGGACATGGCAGCGTCCGTGAACTCAAAAGTATTGGCAAATCCAAGGCTGGTAATGTTTCCAGGAAGTGAGGCCATCGCTCGCAGTGGTGGGGAATTTCGCGTGGAGGCGCCTGTTCTTCAATACGGAGGCGGTACCCATTCTGCTCCCGGGGAAAACCCCAATGGCCTGTTCCCCGGGCGCATCGACGTATGGAAGGAATACGGACTCGCGCTCAAGGCGAAATGGGTTGGCTGTGTCAGGGAAGCCGCGGTGCTTGAGTACGAGGTCGCTGTGACTCAGAGAATCTCCGGGAGCGAGCAGCATTTGTTGGCCGGGCGTATCGCTGGAAAGCGACTGATTGAACCAGGAATCCGCCATTTTGGTGGGGCGGTCGAGTTCGCGAGTGGCGCCAAGTCCGTTCATGGATCGTGGATTCTGGAGCGAATTCCGTTGATTGGTCCACTGTTCGCCAGAAGGGGCGATGAGGATGGCGATGCGACGATGTCTCTGTGGATCCAATCAGGGTCAGAATTCGAATCTGGTTCCCACCGTCGCGATGGTTCGCTTGAAGGTGGTGGCGTTTGATCCGGAAGATGATGATGTGATCTGGCGCGCGTCGACATCCAGCGCGAGGGACTGGCTCAAGCTCGCCTTGAATGTGATTCCAAAAAGGATTTTCGATTGGTTGAGTGTCAATCCCGTAGCAAGCGCGTCGGCATCAGTTATTTCTCGCGTAATGGACTCCGTGCCAGTGTTCAGTGTCATGACCGCGTTCTCGAGCACCTTCCGTGAAATGAGCATCGCAGGTCGCAAGATGGTCAAGGGACCTGTGCCTGTGGGATCTGTCTGTCGTGTCGCGTGGACGCGTTCAGCTTCGATGGCGAATTGCGATGTGCCGTTTGGCTCGCCGACAAGTGAATTAGGGCCCATCGGAATGAGTCTCATGAAAATCCGCGATATCTTGCCGGTGTCGTCTGCTGACTTGGATGGCTCGCCGGTCAAGTATTCTATTCTGTGCTCAAGTTCCGGTTGTGGGTCCACCACCCGGCCTTGCCTGTATCCGACGTCCAGTCCCAGGAGCCACGGCACTGAAAGTTTGATTCCGCCGCCGCCCTCGTCATGGACGCGTTGGCCGCCTACGCCTCCGACAAGCAAATACGCGTGAAGTCCAAGATCCATCGCAGGCTCGGTTCCACTGGTGGCTTCGGGTGCCGGGTTTTTGCCTGCCTTCGTGTAAAAGACCCCGAGGTCGCCCGTATATGTGCTCAGGGCGTAATTAGTTGCTTCAGAGTCAAAATAGCCACCGCGGTCGAGGTTCACGTTGAATTCAAGGCCGAAGCGGTTCTGGTCATCTTGCGGAAGTTCGTCCGTTGCAGAACTACGCGACTGTAAGCCGCCTGAAAGGTTCCAGAGGCCGGTCTGGTTTTTGGACAGTCCTTCCGGAAGAGACGCGGTGTCACCAGGTTTCTCAAGCCCAAAGATGTTCGAGTTGTAGCCGACTTTGAGGCCGGCGAACCGGGTGTGGCCGGGCAGCCTGTCCAATTTCTTCATCAGCAGACGAGCCTCTTCCCGGGCGGCGGGCGTTGGACCATCCTTCGCGGCGCGTGGCAGTAATTTCCTCGCGCAAGCCCTCTGTTCGCCGAGAGCGCAAGATTTGCCGGCGAAATAAGACCTTTCACCTCCGAGTTTTGGGTCCCGCAACCAAGAGTCCATATTGGCGGAGGTGAAGAACGTCGCCGCATTGAACCATGAACGTCGCATGTAGTTGAGTATTCCGAGCATGATTCGCGCGTCGTTTACCGCGCCATCGTTGTTTGCCGCTTCCAGCGATTTTTGCAGCCATTGCTCTCCCTCCGGCAGCAGCATCATTTCGACGTAGCTGCTGCCGATGAGATATGAGGCTTCAGAATTTTTCGCAGCGTCGTCCAGCCGGAACAGGAGGGGCTCGATCGCCATCCACGGATCCCCGCTTTCGAGCGATGAGCGGGCCATCTTGTTCGCGTCAGCCAGGCTGCCTGGTTTCCGGTTTCGGATGAAGATCGAATTGGCGGTGCCGCCAAGTTCCCGCTTGGCCAGGTAATGGGGGGTCGTGGCCCTGATGATCGTGGCAACTGCGTCCCTCTCTGCCGGGGAACCTGCGGATTCCGGTCGCGAAGGGTCCGTGCTGGTCGCGGCATTGATTGCTTTCAACCGGATAAAAGATCCCTGCGATATCTTGAAGAAGGTTTCCTCGTCTGCCTGGCCCTTGAATGTGGCTTCCGTGTGGATGCGGAAATTGCCGCGCAGGGCCGTGACGAGGATTTCATCCCCGGGAAGGCGTTGCACCACGATATCGCGCTTGGCGTCCCCGCGGAATACATAGCCACCAGCGGCGACGTCCCAACCCGGGTCAACGTTGTTCAGCGCCCGTGACCGGATGGTCCCTCGCTCCAGTCGCGCGATTCCCCGCGACCCGGTTTTGCCACGGAGCTTCACCATGGATCCTTCCATCAGCCACGATTCATCCGCGCCTGGCATCGTGAAACGCAGCATCCCAGGGGATCCGGTTCGCAATGTATCCGACCCTTCAAATTTTTCCCCCGATTGTCCGATCACGCGGACAGCAGACCGGCTATGGGAATAGGTCCGTCCTTGCATCGGAACGACATCGTGCTTCGCGAAGAATCCAGCGCCTTCCTCGTCCCGCTGGTCTTCTTCCCGGCGCTGCTCCGTGATTGCTTCGGGGGCAATTGCTTTTATTGCTGGCGTGCGGCCTTTTTCGGCCTCTTCGACCTTGAGGTCAAATTTGACACTGTCAGAGCCTGACTCATCGAAAACGATCACGTAGATCGCGTGGCTTCCCGGGCGAATGGCCGAGGTGCGCAAGGTGCATTCCGCGTCCCGGCAAACGAGAGACTGCGAACGGATGACCCATTTAATCTGCTGTGTCAGGTTTTTATCGGCTTTGAACCTGACCTTGAGTTTCAAAACGTCTCCGCGCTTTGCCTCCACGATTTTCGGGGGTGCCGCGGTGATGACTGGAACGACCGGCCCCGCCTTCGCTCGCGCAATACAGGGTATTGCCAGCCAGCAAATGGCAAGCCACGAGGTATGATTCAGGAGGCGACGAAGACCGGTCATCACGACACCGTCACTGGCAAGACACCAGCAATGTTTCCGAACACTCAAACTTTGCGATTTCTTTCGGCAATCTGGCGGGCAACTGTAGGGGGAACCAGGGAGGAAACATCCCCTCCCCACGTGGCGACTTCCTTCACCAGGGTCGACGAGATGTGTCCATAGGCCTGAGATGTGGGAATGAAGATGGTCTCAAGGTCGCTGGAAAGACTGCGATTCATGAGGGCCATTTGCATTTCGTAAACAAAATCCATTTCGGTCCTGAGGCCGCGAACAAGGGCGATCGCGCCACGCTGTGTCGCAAATGACACAGCCAAGCCGGAGAAACTTTCAACTTCAACGTTGGGCATGTCCTTGCACAGGTCGCGCATCATTTCCATCCGCTCGGCGACCGTGAACATCGGTGGCTTGGCCTGGTTGATTCCGATTGCGACAATCACGCGATCGAGAATTTTGGCCGCGCGCCGGATGACATCGAGATGCCCGTAGGTCACGGGGTCAAAGCTGCCAGCATAGATCCCTGTGCGCGGCTCAGACTTCTTTTTCCCAGGTTGTGATGAACGTGCTGCCATATTTTTTTTCCGATTTCAGTCGCAATCCCGGACCCCATTCGGGCGCGGTTTCCACGGTGGCGCCCGATTCGAGCATGAGGATGCCGCCGGGGGCCAGGGTGGCTTCGGCAAATTTCAGGAGATCTGGAAGGATTTCGCAAACCATCGCATACGGCGGATCAGCCCAGATGATCTCAAATCGATGGTCATTTCGGCTATTTAGCTGGCCGGAGGCAGGCTCGCGCGCTTCAGCAAGGAATTTGCGGATGTCCCCGGGCAGCACCCGGAAGGCGGGCGGAACCATGCCCTGAGCCAGGGATCTTCGCTCGCACTCGAGCAGGTTCCGGTTGAGGGCCGCGAGAGCCTGGGGTGCGGATTCAAGGAATTCACAGCTGGTCGCGCCCCGACTTATGGCCTCGATACCGACGGCTCCGGAGCCCGCGAACATGTCGCAGAACCTTGCGCCTTCGAGGCGGGTTTGCAGGGAATTCAGGGCTGCGGCGCGAGTTTTTGAACTGGTTGGCCTGGTGCCCTGACCGGGAGGTGTCGCCAGTTTCATCCCCTTGAAAAGTCCGGTCGAAATGACCGGGGCGGAGGTAACGTCTTTTTGGTTTTTCGGGTTCATTTTTTTTCTGTTGTAATTTTGAGCGAATGCCCTAGTTGTAGCCGTATCCAGAGAGGACCGCGACATGAACATTCGCCAGATTCAAGAAGCCCGTGAACTTTACGGCATCGATGATTGGGGTGCCGGGTACTTCAGCATCAACGACGAGGGACTTGTCGTTTGTCACCCGACAGGCGAGGAACACGTTTCTGTCGCGCTGCCTGAGGTCGTGGCGGAATGCAAATCGCGGGGCCACAACGCGCCGCTGATCATCCGCTTTCCCCAGGTGATTGAGCGCCAGCTCGAGCGCATGCACAAATCCTTCAGGACGGCCATCTCGGACTCAGGATTCAAGGGCCGACACATGGGCGTATTCCCTTTCAAGGTGAACCAACGCCGTGAATTTATCGACTCAATCGTCTCCGCCGGTCAGGCCATGGATTACGGCCTCGAGGTCGGTAGCAAAACGGAGTTTATCGCCGCGCTCAGCTACACGCTGCCCGAGAAGTCCTTGATGATCTGCAACGGATTCAAGGACGCGGAATTCATTGAGCTCGGATTTGCCGCCTGCGCGATGGGCAAGAATGTCGTGATGGTCGTCGAGGGGCCGGACGAGCTCCAGCTGATCCTCGATCTGGCGGAGAAGAACCGTCACTGTCCGGAAATTGGACTTCGGGTTCGCCTCTATAGCAAGGGGGCCGGCAAGTGGGAAAAGTCATCTGGCGAGTCGTCCAAGTTCGGACTTACCACCACTGAGGTCATGCGATGCCTTCAGATGCTCCAGGCTGCCAACCTCGGGCCCAAACTGTCGATGCTTCACTTTCATATCGGGTCGCAGATTACCGAGATCAAGCGTTTCAAGAACGCGCTGAAGGAAGCGTCCCGCGTGTACGCCAAGGTCGTCAAGATGGGGTTCGCGCCGAAGTACCTGAACATCGGCGGTGGCGTGGGTGTGGATTATGACGGCAGCAAGACTTCGTTCCACTCATCCGCGAATTACAGCCTGCAGGAATTCGCCAACGACGCCGTTTACGTACTTGGTGAAGTTTGCACCAACGAGAATGTTCCCCATCCGACCATTGTTACCGAGTCGGGTCGCGTTATTGCCGCTTACCATTCAGTTGTTGTTACGGACATCCGTGAGGTCCAGGGAGCCGACAGCCTTGAGCCGACCAACGAGGGCCAGTTGGAGCCGGTGGAAAATCTGACCCACAAGGGTCTGAAGGAACTCCGGTACATCCTCGATAACATGAACCGCAAGAACTACAACGAGTATTACCACGACGCTATCGAGTACCAGGAGGAACTGTTCACGCTGTTCAATCTTGGGTACCTGCAACTTGCGGAACGTGCCCTGTCTGAGGAACTTTTTTATCGTATTTGTCGCAAGGCATTATATTTTGCGTCATTCCACCGGCACCAGTCGGAGGAGTTCGACAACCTTCAGAAGCTCATGGTCAGCAAGTACCTGGCGAACTTTTCGATCTTCCAGTCGATCCCCGACTCTTGGGCGATTGACCAGCTTTTCCCCGTCATGCCGCTGTCCCGTCATGATGAGAAGCCGACCCACAAGGCGACCATTGTCGATATCACGTGCGATTCGGATGGCTGTTTGACAACATTTATCGATCGCGCCGACGTGAAGACGACCCTCGACTTGCATGCGCCGAGCGACTTGCCGTACTACATTGGATTTTTCCTTACCGGCGCGTATCAGGAATCTCTTGCCAACGAGCATAATCTTTTCGGGGCTATTCATGAGGCCGAGGTCCGTCTCAATGATGACGGCGGCTGGGATATCACCAAGCTGACGAGTGGTGATCCGATTGCCGAGCTCCTCGAGAGCAGGAACTACAGCATGAATGAGATTTACGAGAAGTATCAGATGCAACTCGGCCGGGCGGTATCCTCCGGACGCCTGTCGGCTGACGAATCCAGCGAGATTCTCGAAAACCTCGTCAAATTTTCCAAAGGTTACCCCTACCTCCGCAGCTAGGCGCAACCTGTTGCACTGATTAAATAATTCCTTTATTCCGGGGGGTTGCGCCCCCCGGACTAAAGGTGGGGCGCTTTCGTCCGAATCCTCCGGTAGATGCAGGAGGGTCGTCCCATGGCTCTGGTTTTCCAATTCGAGGCAGCTGGTGAATGGCAGCGTTGCTGGCTTGCCGGCGTGATCAATGAAGATGCCGAGGTTACGTTCGCCACTTTGTTGACCCAGCTTCCGCCCAAAGTGGTTTTCAATTTCCGGCGCGTCGATTCCATCAACTCTTGTGGCGTCCGTGCCTGGATCAGCTTCATCCGCCAGGCATCCGCCGGGCGGGAGTGCGCTTATGAGGAGTGCACGCCTGAAGTCGTTTCCCAGATCAACATGATCCCCAATTTCCGCGGCAGCGCGCGGGTACTTTCCGTATATGCCAGCTACACGTGTGGGCAATGCAACCACCACCGGAATGAGTTGTTTCAGGAAGGTCGAAATCTCCCGAAGGAACTCGGCACCCAGCTTGCTCCCGTGAAGTGCGAGAAGTGCGGTGGTGTCATGGAAATGGATGAGATCGAGGACGAGTTTTTTGCGTGGGTGGCAGCCTGATGCGCGACAATTCAGCCCTTCTTCAGCATTTCAAGATCTTCGAGGACTTTGCCAAGGGCACAGTCCTCGACGCATTCGTTGTTCTTGATGTTGAGGGAAAGGTTGTGAAAGCCAATCAGCAAGCCTCGGCGATGCTGAAAGTCGGCACCAAGCAAATGATGAAGGCTGGATCCCTCGAGGAACTGATCAAGTTTGACATTGACGGTTCTCCGCTTCCGCTGAAGGACCTGTTGAATCTGGAGTCATTCAGGCGTGAGGATCTTATCAACGGCGTCTCCGCCAGCGGTGCGAACAAATTTGTGATGCTGGCTTACCCGTTCCACGAGGCTGGCCAGGTGATCGGGACGTTCCTTATCCTCCGTGAAATTACAGGCGAGACGTCCCAAGGTTCGAAGCTTACGGCGTCAACCACCAAGGCCAAGACGGACATGCTTTCAGGGCTGTTCAATCGCAATGGCCTGGAGGAGCATTTAAAGGAAAGGAAGCAAGCGATTGAGTCGCTGCCGGAGGGTGACGCTGGCCGCCTTCATTCGGTTCTGATCATGGACATCGATTTTTTCAAGAAGGTCAACGACACCTACGGGCATCCTGCAGGTGACTATGTCATCAAGACTGTCGCGCAGGTCGTAAAGGCCCAGTGCCGTCAGTCTGACACCGCATTCCGGATCGGAGGCGAGGAATTTGTTGTAGTTTTCAACGCGACGCCGCTGGAAGGCGCCTTGGTCGCGGCGGAGAAAGTGCGTAACGCGATACAAAAGTACCGGTTCGAGTTTGAGGGCACCCATATCCCGGTGACGATCAGCCTCGGTGTCGCCAGCCTCGATGTCCTTGGGGCGGACCCGCACACGGATATCACGCGGGCTGACGCGGCACTGTATCATTCAAAGCAGAATGGCAGAAACCGTGTGAGCTTTCATGATGGCGTCGGATTACAGCCCTACCACTGGGAACTTTCGACCGGAGCGACGCCTGCTGGTCAGGCAGTGCCCAAGCCAGCTGTCGCATAGAGTTCCTGCCAATCAAGGCTGGCCGGCAAGGAGATCGTCGGCCATTTTCTCGAGTTTCAGGTTCCGGATCTGTCCGCGAAGCTGGATTTTCTGGCCATCAGCCGATTCGTAGTCCTGCCAGTCAATCGGCAAGAATACTTCGCCGTCATTGACCAGATATTCCTGGAAGTAATTGTCCATCACGTCGATCAGGACGCCGGCCGCTGCTTTCTGGCTGAGGCCCTCTTCACGCCATGCGATCCGCCCCTCGACCGGATAAAAGAATGACTCGTCATCGTTTTTGAGGGTCAAGGTCAATGACACGGATTGGCTATCCGCTTCACTGTCCAGCGTAAATTTCCGGTTTCCAGTGAACGCGGCGTACTTGCGCTGGAGTGCGCTGGCAATATCGGAATTTTCAGCGGCGGTCAGGGGTGATTTTGTCTGGGATCCATTCATTGCTTTTCTTCCATTCCAGCGGTTCAGTGTATCGCAGGGGCCAGATCGCGGAGTTGCCGCATCCAGCCAACGAGCTCCATCAGGGTTCGCAAGTCGTAAACTGGTTTGAACGTCATGCGGCCGTCGGCGTCTCCAGCGCGATCTGGTGTCGTCGCCGGGCAGAGCGGGAACCGGTTGAACATTCCCTTCAGGATTTCCGTGGCCTCAAATCCAGCGACCGGGAGTACCTTGAAATCCAGGAGATTCATGATGAGACCAAATTTGCGGGCGAAGACAAGACGGCGTGCTTGCTGGGCCGTTTCAGCATCCATTGCGCCACTGCGTTCGAGTGAATCAATCATCCATCGCCGCAACTCATCCATGATTGCGACAGATGCCTTGAAGAGCACCGACGGGTGTTCGGTGGTCACGACGCGCCCGGCTTTTTCAAAATCCAATTTCAGCGTGGTTTCGCGAGTG
>CAWUNT010000004.1:0-20485 GCA_963923405.1 uncultured bacterium
TTCCTGACGTCGTGACGAGCGGGCTTCCGACCGTCGGTGTCCGCATGCCCGATCACCCGGTGACGCAAGTCCTGCTGCAGCGCCTCGCCCTGCCGCTGGCGGCCCCAAGTGCAAACCGGTTCGGCCGTATCAGCCCGACCAGCGCCGATCACGTGATCGACGAACTCGACGGCCGGATTCCCGCCGTACTCGATGGTGGGCGATGTGAGGTCGGCGTTGAGTCCACCATTGTCGCGGTTGAGCGGGACGGCTCTTTGACCATCCTGCGTCCCGGCGGCACAAGTGTTGAGGCTCTGCGCCAGGCACTTGAATTTGAACTTAAAAAAGCTCCCGACCAGGTCAGGATCCATGATCCACGCGCCAGAGCCACAACCGGCGAGGTGCAATCAGCCATGCCGGCACCTGGCATGCTTGAGTCCCATTACGCGCCTTCCAAAGGTCTGCTCTTGATGCCACCCGGCACCAGCGCTGGACTTATGCGAAAGAATGACCCCGAAATCTCTTCTTTCAAGGACACGGTCCGCGCCCACTGTCCACATCTCACAAAAGTTGGATACCTCGTCCCTTCCGGCAATCCTCAACTGCACCAGAAGGCCCTCGAAAGCGCTCTCGGTGTGCCCGTCCGCGTCGAATCGCTCAGTCCCAAGGGTGACTTGGTGGAGGCAGCCCGGAATCTCTTTGCCGCGATGCGCAGTCTTGACGGCGACTCATCCCTGTCTTGTATCGTCGGGGAATCATGTTCCGACAATACGGGACTCGCATTCGCGATCAACGACCGTTTGAAACGCGCCTCGGCGGGCAAATAACCTACATCCAGGTGGCGAGGCGCACGTAGACCTGACGCGCGTCCCGCAAAATCCGCAGGGCTGACTTGTCGGACTCTGACTGAACCAGCCATCCGCCGACTGACAACTTCCATGATGCCTCAGATGCATTTCCGCTCCGCCTGGCGTCGCCCGTTCGCCAGTCAAAGGAGACATCTGGATTCACAAGCCATGAACGTTCCGGACCAGTGATCGTCGAGTCACAGCTGATCAAAACATCATTGAATGACTCATTGGTCAGGCGCAAAGTCACTGTATGGTCACGGAATGTGTCCTCAACACCATCACCAGGCACCGTGACTCCAGTCACCCGGGACACCGTCACATAGCCCTCGGAATAAATTTTCAGGTGCCTTGAAAATACGTAGTCAAAACCACCGCCGGCGCGCAGACGGTCATCCACGGAGCCTTTCCTGTACGCACGGTCACCGACAATCACCGAGGGGTCAGGCGTCGCCATGGCAACAAGTGCCGCAAGATCGTCATCGAGCAAAACACCCGGCCTGCGACCAGGTTCGTACAAACTGAACAAGCGGAAAACCGCTGCCTCGCCACCGTATGAAGCAAACGCTCCATAGCTGTTCATCCGCTGATACGTCTCAAGAGCCGTCAACTCCCAGGCCGGCGACAGCGTCGTGGAATCTTCCGACTCCATCAGGCTCAATTCCAACGCAGGAGTTCGCTGGTGACCGCGCCAGGCGAAAGCCGACAAATCGATTCCCCCGGCACTCTTCAGAAAACGAAGGCCAAACTCTGTATCGGGAATATCCATCGGGATGTTGCCGTGCCTGAGACCGGTATCCAGCGAACCACGCAATCCCGAGCCCTTGACCACTCTTTCGAGTCCAGCCAGGAGTCGATTGACCCTTTCGCCATAACCATAGCCATTCTCACCCCTGGGCAGCCGGTGATGCCTCCCGTGCGGAACAACCATGAACTCGAAGCTTCCGAATCCGACGGATGTATTCGCTGAAAAAGCCTCAACGGGTTCGATGAGCTGACCGGCATTGTCAAAACCGCCATAGCGCAAGTCGAGGGCTGTCACAGCATCACTGGTCCGGGGAGACAGCGATTCCATCCAGTCAAACTGGATCAATCCAATCTTCATGGCCCAGTTTGATGTCAGCAGGTCAATGTACGCCTGACGTGCCCCGGCCTCGAAACCTTCGTCATCACGTACATCCTTGGAGTAATCCCGCATCTTGATGACCGGGGTCGGGAAAAGTGCCGAGTCATAACGCATCCTGCCGTCGACAACCGTGGAGACACCCTCCCGGACATCCGCCACCTGACGCAATCCGACTTCAGAAACTTGATGCCTCAATCTTTTGTCGACAAGGAAGTACCGCGCCGTTTGCGAAGCCCTCACTTGCAAATCGACTTTCCCGAACGCGGGAAACGACAAAGCCAGAGCTGATACAAGCGCCGGCGCGACCCGCGCGCATGCTGATAACCAACGCCTCAAATCCAGGTCCATGAAAACCAGGCTCCTAGTTCCGGCCAAGATTCTGTTTCTCGAACATCAGGTCAGGAAATGACTTCTGCCTCGGATTCTTGAATTTCAGTCTGGTCACATGGTCCGACCTGAGGAGGTTTTTCAACACAAAGGTCTTCGGACGCTGCACGCCAAGAACCTCACCGAAATCCTCAAAGGTGCCCTCGCGTATCGCTTTACCACTCTGTGTCATGTAAACCGCCTTGACCGGCCGGAACGTCTTGGCATCAACCCAGTATTCAATCTTGTCATAGGTGACGGGACGGTCAGGGATCGAGGAAAGCTCCAGAACGTGGACTTCCTTGCCGCCGTTTTTTTCCGTGGATCGCAGCTTCGCCGAATAGTTGCCCACAAAAGAAAGGCGCGCCACATCCCCGTAGGCCGCGTTCCCCGTCAACTTCTGGTTGGCGGAAATACGAACCGGCTTTGCTGATGTCGGTACGTAAACATACATGTCCGGCCCGGTCATCAGTACCCGCGTCCCTGATTCCGACTCAGGTTTTACGAACTTCACGAGAGCCTTGTCACGGCCCTTGATCATGGTCTCGTAACTCCGCAGGTCGACCTTCCCTTCTTTCGAGTCAACCAAATCCACGTCCACGGAATAATCCTCCGTCGGATTACGGATGGCTTCGGCCTTCTCAAGGATCTTCGCAGCGTCGATCTCACCGGCGATGGCCACAGGCACCGAAACCAGCGTCGCAATCAGCACGCCATTCATGGCCCGAACCGCCCGAAGACCTTTTTTCCGCAACCCGTCAGTTCTCATCGATCCTCCCGTCCTTGATCTTGATGATCCGCTCAGCCATGTCAGCGATGGCCTTGTCGTGCGTCGCCACCAGGATCGTTGTGTTCATTTTTTCCTTCAGGTTTTTCATCAATTCCAGGATCTGCGCCGCCGTCTTGGAATCAAGATTGGCCGTCGGCTCGTCCGCGATGATGATCTGGGGATCCTTGACGAGGGCACGGGCAATAGCGACCCTTTGCCTCTGACCCCCGCTCAGCTCCGCCGGGCGGTGTGTCGCGAAACGTTCGAGGCCTACATCCTGGATCGCCCGCATTGCCCGTTCCCGGACCTCTGCCCGGGTATATCTTTGCTCAAGGTAAAGAGCGTATTCCACATTTTCGAGCGCGGAGAGGACCGGTATCAAGTTGAAGTTCTGGAAGATGAAACCGATGTACTCCTGCCGCAAGTCTGTCAGGACACCTTCTTTCGCCACGGTGACATCCTCACCGCGAAAAAGAATACGGCCCCTCGTCGGCTTCTCGATCAGGCCGACAACATTCAACAACGTTGACTTTCCGCTGCCAGATGGGCCTTGGAGGGCTGCGAACTCTCCTTCGCGGATGGACAAGGACAGGCCGCTGAGCGCGTCCACCGCGACTTTTCCGACCATGTATGTCTTCGTTACGTCCTGGAGTTTGTAAATTTCAGACATTGCGACCCAGAGCCTCCACAATCCTGATTCGCGCCATGCGCCATGCGGGCAGGACTCCCGCGCCGCCAGAGACAAGCACACAGAGGGCCAACGTCAGAGGAATGTTCTCCCATGGAATCTTGAAAGTGACATGGAACGGCACCGACATGAGAGGCGGCGGCGGCATCGTGATGCCTTTCACCAACAAGACTGTAACCACAAACATGCCCAGCCCGACACCGATCAGGCTGCCAAGGGTGGATTGCAAGATTGACTCGAGGAATATCATTCCGGCGATGGACTGCCGGTGCGTCCCAATGGCCCGCATGGTACCGAATTCACCCATCCGCTCCATGAGGCCCATCATGAATACCGTGACGATGCTGATTGTAGCGATGATCAGTATGATGATCCGGAAAACCAGAACCTGTTTCTCCACCCATCCCATCGTGTTGTCAAAAAAGTCAGCCAGCTGTTTCCAATGCGCAACTTCCAGGGTGGAATCGTATCCGGCGACCAACTTGTCCAGCTGCTTCCTGAATTGCAGCTCATTGTCATCCTTGAAGCCGATCATGACGACCGGCGCGCCCTCAACCCGTAGTAACTGCTCCGCCACGGGTCGCTGGATAAAATACGCGCCTTCGTCCAGCTGGGTGATACCCGTCTTGAATGTCCCGGTCATTTCCAGATCCAGCGCGTTCATCGATCCCGTCTTTGTTGTGACCAGGATTGTCAGCATATCCCCGGGGCGGGCTTTCAATTTGGCGGCCAGTTTGTAGCCAACAAAAACAGACTGATCTCCACCCTCTGCCAGGTGCTTTCCCTCCTCCACCTGGACCAGGGTCAGGAACCTCCGTTCCTCCGCCGCGTCAATTCCGAATCCGACGCCACCGAGAGACCGGTCCTCGTGATTGAGGAGACCATAAAAAATCAAGCGCTGCGCGAAAAACGTCAGCGGCGCGATTTCACTTTCAATACGCTCACGCAACTTTTCGGCACCGGTGATCTGGTAGGCAAACGGCTCATCGCTCTCGTTCTTCCGGTAACCTTTCCGGGTGATTTGATAGTGCCCGTAATTTGACGTGATGACGTTGTGGCGGAAGGTCGCCTTGACCCCGTTAACAAACGACTGGAACACCACCATCGCCGCCGCCGCGCTGGCGATCGCCAAAAGGCTGATCATCGTTCTGCGCAGTGATCTCAACAAGTTCCGGCTGGCGGCCATCAACAAGAATCGCCCCCAAAGGGCCCGTGCGTTCAGCGAATGGTTCGTCCCCAAAATCCCTCCAAATCCTCAAGACGGGAGAATACAGGCCCGGCCTCTGAAAGCCCGGACGGACCCGCATAAGACCAAAATCAGCCCCGGGGCGCAAACCCGAATTTCCCCTCGGCGAACAAGGTAAGGCTGGTGTAAAACCCGATGGCACTGGATTGCGTCCAGATGGGAGGCGGTTTCCTTGAGCTCAAATTTGTTGTTTTTAGTGTTCGGCATTGTGGTCATCGGACTCCTGGCCCTCGACCTCGGCCTGTTCCATAAACGCGACCGCGAGATCAAATTTCGCGAAGCCCTCCTCTGGACATTTTTCTGGGTTGCCCTTGCACTGGCCTTCAATGGCGTAATCCTGCTCAATCTCGGCAGGGATGCAGCCTTGACTTTTCTGACAGGCTACATCGTTGAACTCTCACTCAGTGTAGATAACCTCTTCGTTTTCTTGCTGATTTTCTCGGCCTTCCGCATTCCTCCGCGCTTGCAACACCGTGTGCTGTTCTGGGGAATCCTGGGAGCCCTTGTCATGCGAGCTATATGCATTGGCGCAGGCGTCGCAGCTCTCGAGAAGTTCACCTGGCTGACTTACGTTTTCGGCTTGATTCTGGTTTATGGAGGAATCAAGGCCGCCACGGACAAAGAAGACGATTTCGACCCGGCCGACGGCGCCGTCGCGAAGTTTTTCCGCAAGATCCTGCCAATTACCAACCAATTCCATGGCGATCGGTTTTTTATTTACGAGAAGAGTCCCCGTGGCGGGATGCGCTGGGCGGCAACACCACTTTTTTTGACGCTGATGGTTGTCGAAGTGTCGGACTTGATTTTCGCGGTGGACTCCATTCCCGCGGTTCTGGCCATAACAACAGACCCGTTCCTGGTTTACACCTCGAATATTTTTGCCATTTTGGGGTTGCGATCGATCTACTTCGCGCTGGCCAAGGTGGTAGACCTGTTCCGCTTCCTCAAGTACGGGCTCTCCGTAGTCCTGGTGTTCATTGGCGTGAAGATCCTACTCTCACACCACGTCCACATTCCCGTATCAATCTCCCTTGGCGTTATCGTTGCGACGCTCACCATCTCCATGGCGGCATCGTTGTTGATCAAGCCTTCTCCGGATCATCCGGAGGAGATGACAGCTAACGACTCAGCGGGCGTACATAAAAGTTAAAGACGTAAAACTCACGAGTCCGACGACTGCTGCGGCAACAAAACCGACAAGCAGGGGCTTGACCCCAAGCCCCTTGAGTTTGAGGATGTCCGTGTTCAATCCGATGCCGGCGAGCGCGCCGGCCAGAGCCCACTTTGATATCCAGTTCGCCGACTCCAACCAACCTGCCCACCAGCCGGAAAAAGCACCGGTTGAAAACAGGGCATCACCCAGTGACCGAAAGGCAATTGCCCCGAGAAAGGCCAAAACAAACCCCGGGATTGCATCCTTGATTCGCCGCAGAGAAAAGCTACCGTCTTGCCCGCCTCCAGTGCGGCCGAACCGGGCAGCCACAATCGGTATCAAAACCGCCATGCTCATGTTCCGGATCAACTTCGTAACCGTCGCCGCCAGAAGGACGACCGGCTCATTGAATGCCTCCTGGTAAATCATGCCGGCGCCGGCGACCTGGGAGGTGTCATGAATCGACGTCCCCAAAAAGATCCCGGCCAGCAATGGATCTGCGTGAAAAAACCGCCAAGCCAGCCACGGATACGTGAACAAAGCAAGCAGTCCAAAAATGGTTATGCATGCGACGGCATAGCTCGTCTCATTCTCGTCGGCATCAATCGCCGGCCCCATGGCCACAATCGCCGTGACCCCGCATATACTTGTGCCAACCGCGACCAGAGCCCCCAGACGAGGAGGCAGACGCAAGCGATTGTTGAAAAAAGTCACCACAATGAAAGCCGTCACAATACAAGCTACGACGACTGGCAAGGCCTTGCCGCTGATATCGCCGGTTGTGCCAAGGGCGAGCTTGAAACCCAGCAACACGATACCGGTTCGCAGACCTGTCTTTAAAGTCCAGGAAATTCCCGGACGCATGACTTCCGCTACACCGAAAACATTCCGGACAAATAACCCGCCAATGACCGCCAGGCTGATTCCACTGACCAGGTGATGGGCATTCTTGTCGGACGGGTTGATCCCGGAAAGCCCAGCGACGAACACACTCAACTGATCCGCGAGAAACGATCCGATCGCCGCTACCAACAACGCAAAAATGATGCCCGGCATCAACTTGGGCATCACAAAACTACCTGCATCCCGATCTCGATGACCCTGTTCGGCGGGATACCGAAATAAGCCGTAGCTGGCAGCGAGTTTCTTGCCAGGAAAGAGAACAGCGTCTTGCGCCAGCGCAGCATCCGTTCCGGACCATCGGTCAGCAAGATGTCGCGACCAAGGAAGTATGTAGTCTTGGATTCCTCAACCTCAAGACCCGCCTGAAGCCGGGCCAGACGGAATATTTTTTCCACCTTGGGGCTCTGCATGAACCCGAATCTCGCGATCACCTCATAGAACCCCTCACCCAGGGGATGAACCTCAACGGCTTCCTTGAGGGGCACAAAAGGGACATCCTCGGTCAGGATCGAAAGCAGGATTACCTGCCGGTGCAGGACCTGGTTATGTTCAAAGTGATGCCTTAGCGCTGGCGGGACCATCCGGGCATTACCCGTCATGAATACCGCCGTACCCGGGACCCGATGTGGACGGTCCTGCTGGATCGCTTCGACAAAACTCATGACCGGCGCAAATTGAGCCTCCATGCGACGTGCCAGCGCGCTTCGCCCCCGCTTCCAGGTCAACATCACCGTCAACACGAAACCACTCACCATGATGGTGAACCACCCCCCTTCCGTGATCTTGTGCAAGTTGGCTGAAAGGAAGGTCAGGTCAATTGCCAGGAAAAACGCCACCATCCCGGCCGCAACGGAACGACGCCATTTCCAACGTTTAACCGCGACAAAATAGACGAGGAATGAAGTGATCGACATGGTGCCCATGACTGAGATGCCGTACGCCGCCGCCAGAGCCGAAGAAGACTTGAACATCAAAACAAGCGCCACACAGGCAACCATCAGCAGGAAATTGATTTCCGGGATGTAAATCTGCCCTTTGGTCTCTTCAGAGGTGTGAATGATCGTCAGGCGCGGCGAATAACCAAGTTGGACCGCTTGCTGCGCCAGTGAAAACGACCCTGAAATCAATGCCTGTGACGCGATCACTGTTGCCAGGGTCGCCAGACCGACCATCGGATAAAGGCCCCATTGCGGCACAAGGGAGTAAAAAGGGTTCGTGGCGGCCTGATGCCCGTGGATCAGAATAGCCGCGCCTTGCCCGAGGTAGTTGATGATCAGACACGGGAGCACAACCCACAGGCAGGCTTTCTGGATCGGGCGCCGGCCAAAGTGACCCATGTCCGCGTAAAGCGCCTCGGCACCGGTCAAGCACAACACAACGGCCCCGAGAACCAGGAATCCTTGCCAACCATGCGTCGCCAGTAGTTTCAATCCGTGAACCGGATTCAATGCGCCAAGGATCCGCGGCTCCGCGAAAATCGAGGGCAAGGCGAGGAGAGCCAGGACGACAAACCAAAGAGCCATTGCCGGCGCGAAAATTTTCGCGACACGTGCCGTCCCTTTTCGTTGCATCATGAAAACCGACACAAGGATCACCAGTGTGCCTGGAATTACCACGGATTTAAGGACCGGATTCGCTGTCTCCAGACCCTCCATGGCAGACAACACTGAAATCGCCGGAGTGATGGTGCCGTCCGCGGCCAACAGAGACGCGCCGATCACCCCGCCGTACATCACGACTTTCGTCAGGATTGACGGTGCCTTCTGGTGAAATCTCGGCGTCACCAACGCCATCAAGGACAAAATCCCGCCCTCACCACGGTTGTCGGCGCGCATCACGACGAATACGTATTTGCCGACAACGACGGTCAACAAAGACCAGAAGAACAGGGAGATGATCCCAAGAACATTGGACGGTACTGGAGCCAACCCGAAAGCTTCCGAGAAACACTCTTTCACGGCGTACAGAGGCGAGGTCCCGATATCCCCGAAAACAACGCCCAAGGCGGCATATGCCATGGCCCGTTCACTGCCGCCAAGATGGTAGGCATGGGTGGAATGGCCGTGACTTGTCGACTCGTAGGAAGTTGCACTCGACTTCAACGACAGATCTCCGAAATGATTGCCTTTATTTATGCCATAAAGAGCGGACGTAATCGAAACCAAAAACCGATACAGCCCCAAAAACGCTCACGTTGATCACGGCAACGAGGAAACCAAGGCCGAGGACAATCGAATCACCCTCGAGCACGCCGATCGCCACCAGAACGATCCCAAGGGCTGGCGGGAAATTGGTACCGGGTGGCAGAGGAAGGGCCAACAACAGTCCACAAGCTGCCATCGCGACCCCCGCCATCCGGACCACACCGGGAAAACGTAAAAAAATGCGCCCACGGGGCTTTACAAGAAACTCGACCTTGCGAAGGACGCTCAGGGAAAAACCCAACGCCTTCGATACCTGGGCCCGCGGTAACTCCTTTTCACGAAAGGCCGCGGGCACCCAAGGCGGCACTCCGGCAGACATGGAAACCGCCGCGATCACGATCATGACACCAAATGGGATCGATACCCCGGGCAGGGGAATCGGGGTCAGGAAGGGAAAACCAAGTATCAAACACATGAAAGCATGGCCGCGCGCGTTCAACGCATCAACCAATCCGCCGAGAGTCAACGGGCCGGATTCAGCCAGGTCGCGCAGCCGTTCCAGGTCTGCGGACAGTCGCGAGTCATTGCCTGACATTGGCTGGAACCAGCAATCGCGTGATCAAAGACACAAGGAACAACGCCCCCATGGTCAAAATGATCAGCGCGCCCGGAGGAGCATCGATCAGCCACGCGAGCATGAGGCCGATCTTTACCGACGCCGACGCGAAAATCGACGCGAACAGAAGTTGCCAACCATAGCTTCCACGCCATAACGCCGCGGCGCCAGCAGGAATCGCGAGCAGCGAACTGACGAGCACCACGCCAGCGAATCTGGCTGAGATCGCGACCACCGCCGCGCACAATCCAAACAAAGCATACTCAGCCAAAGCCACGCGGACACCGGACAAGGAAGCCAGGTCAGGATCAAACGCCGCGTAAGCGATCCTCCGCCCCCATGTCAGGACAATCAGAGCGATACCCAGGGCTCCCACCATTGTTATGGCAAGATCTGTCGCGGACATGCCAAGGACACTGCCGAACAG
The DNA here is from genome assembly GCA_963923405.1 of uncultured bacterium. Classification (GTDB taxonomy): domain Bacteria; phylum Bdellovibrionota_B; class Oligoflexia; order Oligoflexales; family RGVZ01; genus RGVZ01. The sequence continues at coordinate 10,266 of CAWUNT010000004.1, forward strand.
CAGGGCTTCCATGTTCAACGGAGGAGCACCCAGGTTTCGCCTCAACGTCAAACAAAGCACCCCGGCAGCAAACATGATCGGAAAGAAAATTCCAATTGCCGCGTCTCCACGAAGCCTGCCAGTTCTGCGAACCCATGCCATGGCGAAACCCACCAGAACATTGAGCGGCAAGGAAGCCCAAAGCACCATTTGCGAGCCTTCGACAATATTCAGCAAAGCAATGATGCCAGCCGCGCCAAACATGGAGTGAGCCAGACCATCACCAACGAAAGTGATCCCGCGCTGGAAAACGAGAACTCCGAGCATGGCACACGCGACTCCGACGAGCGCACCTCCGGCCAGGGCGCGAACCATGAAATCCTGGGACAAAATCTCGGCAAGGAATTCGATCATTTCAGTATTCCCCCTTGCCGCTGGTGACCGCGTGTTCGTGATCGTGTCCAGTAAACGCTGACTCATGAAAGCTCGGATCACGCAGAAGTTCGGATGGATTTCCGAACGCCCGGATCCTTCCGGACTCCATGAAAATCAACTTGGTGGCGCAGTGCTCGACCACTTCAAGGCTGTGAGTGATCATCACAATCGTCAGTCGCCGCTGCCTCGCGATACCGTCCAGCAAGTTGGTAATGTCCGAAATTCCCTGCGCGTCAACGCCGGCCATTGGCTCGTCCAAGATCAACAACTCGGGCTCGGCGGCGAGCGCCCGGGCCAGAAACGCCCGTTGCAATTCACCACCACTCAAGTCCCGCAGTTCCTTGTCGAGCAGGTGTTCACCACCGACGATGCGCAGAGCCGCCGCGGCCTTGTCACGGGCCTCTGCCGAGACCACAAGGGGCCATGCGCCAGAGAGGTGCGCTGCAATGACCTCAACGACACGTGCCGGAAACATCCGGTCAAAATTCTTTCTTTGAGGGACGTAGCCCGTCTTCCTGCGTCCGTCGCGGGATGAAAGCCCCAGAATCGAAACTGATCCCAACGTTGGCTTCGCCAGTCCCAGAATCGCCTTGAGCAGCATCGTCTTCCCGGCACCGTTCGGACCGCAAATACAAAGAAATTCCCCCGCATCCAGCTGGAAGGAGACATCCTCAAGAATCGTGCGCCCCTCAACCGCGAGGGACATGGCTTTGACTTCAATCGCAAAAGGTTTGACCGTAGCGTCACCCCGGATTTCAGACTGGTTCATTTGCTTGTGAGCCCTCTGCCGACCTCGTCGAGCAACCCATTGATGTATCGATCATAAACACCGGTTTCCTGTTCCGGGGCAGTTCGTTCCTTTGGGGTCCCAAGCGGGTTGATTCTTACAACCTTGACGTTGGCCTCGCGGGCCAGCGCTCGCGCGGCCGCGTCGTCAATCTGTTCCTCCGCGAGGACCAGACATGGCTGATTGGCTTTCGCGCCGTCGATCAGCTCACGCAAATGACGAGGCCCGGGCTCCATGTGCGGCAGGGGCTCGAGAACACCGACAATCTTCAGTCCCGTGACCCGGCTGAAATATCCAAGAGACCCGTGCGCCAGAATGACCCCCGCGTTCGGCCACCCTTTCGCGGCCACAACCATCAAATCCCGCACTTTCACCATGCGGCGCTCAAAGGCCAGGATCCGGTCTTCGATGCCTTTGGGAATTTGCGCACCCCCCGCCATCAGGCGACCGCTGAATCCTGCCGGGGAGTTCGACATTTCAATCAACTTCTCCCCGACCAACCTTGCCGCCTTCGCCATTCTCATGGGATCGGTCCAGAAGTGAGGATCAAGTTGCCCGGTCATCGACCGGGCGGCGACCTGCCCCAACGGCCCGGCTCCGATCGTACGACCATAAGTCTCCGGATCAACGCGCCCCAACAATTCAACAACCTGGACCTTTTTTCCTGCAGCGGCCATCATCCAGCCGTCCGTGCCCCGATCGACAACAACCAGCAGATCCGCCGACTTGAGGAGCCGTACATCTCTCGGCGATGGCTCGTAATCATGCTCGCTGCGCCCATATGGCAATGCCGGCCTTACATCAAATGCGGGACCGGCGATCTCCCTGACCATCGCCTCAATCGGGTAAACACTAACGAGGACCAACGGCTTGCGCCCGGATTGCGCCGCGGCAACACCGGTCAGGTTGGCAAGCGCAACCATGGATAAAAAAACGCAGAAAACCAGAGAGATTGTTCGACGCATGGCCCTTCCAGAACTCATGAAGCACTGCCTTTCAGCGCAGGCGGCCGTCATATCACCGACATACCCGCATTTCCACGACTGTCCTTTGACCCGCTGCCTCGATCCAGATACTCTGAGCCCCATGAGAACAGCCATCGTCGTTGCGACAAGATACCTCAGGTCCAGCCGGGAAAACCGATTTTTCTCTTGGATCACAGCACTTTCCATCGCCGGGGTCGCCATCGGTGTCGCGGCCATGACGGTCGTCCTCTCTGTCATCAATGGATTCGAGACTGAGCTCAAAAACCGTTTCCTGGCCGCTAATGCTCACATACTCGCGTTCAATTTTCCCGGAGGCCTCGACAAGCCCGAAATCTGGGCCGCGAAAATTCAAAAAGACTTTGGCGTTCACCTGACCGGAATGTCCAGGTTTGTTCATTACGAGACCATGGCCCGCAAGAATTCGATCCTTCATTCAACATTGATTCGCGGCATCGAACCTGCCCAGAGGCAACTGGTGCAGGATTTGCGCTCTCTTGTAAGGCCGCCAGCAGCTCTGGATGAGCTTCAGGCGGAAATGAACGCCAGCCACTCCGGTCGCAAGGACCAACCGTCACCAATCATTGTGGGTCGCGGCCTTCTCTCAATGCTGGACGCGAAACCGGGAGACACCATCCAGCTGGTGGCGCCTGACGCGGATCGTGTCGGGGAGATGCAATCTTTCAGGGTCGTCGGTGTCTACGACTCAGGTCTGAAGCACTATGACAACAAGCTCGGAATCGTGTCCCTGCCCACGGCCCAATCTTTCTTCAACATGGGCAACCGGGTCACCGGACTTGAAATCGGACTTAAGCACCCCGAGAAGAGCCCTGCCATCGCGTCTTCCATGGGTGAAAAATATACGATCCAGATCAAGGAATGGCAGTCATTCAACCGCCAACTCTTCGAGGCGATGCAAATTGAACGCGCCGTGATTGCGGCGATTGTCTTCCTTGTCAGCGGAGTGGCAAGTTTCAACATCCTGACAACACTGTTTATTTCCGTAACCCAAAAACAGCGAAGCATCTCGATCTTGAAAGCCCTTGGGGCCACAAACCGGGAAATCCTGCTGTTGTTTCTGATTCAGGGTGCCTGGGTCGGAATCATCGGAACAGGTATCGGCAATGCCTTGGCACTTTTTGTCAGCAAATTGCTGGAAAAGTACCATTTCATCGAACTGCCGGATCTCTACATGCTCGCGACACTGCCCGTAGACTATAACTGGAAAACTTATTTTGCGGTCAGCCTCGGGGCCATGGCAGTTTCCCTGCTCGCGGGCATATATCCCGCCTGGGTCGCAAGTCGCGTCCCGCCAACATCAGGCCTCAAGGGTTTGGCCGAAGGCCCGGCTCCTTCGCCTTGACCCCCGTCATTCCGTGCCCGTCATTCTGACTCTGAGCGTAGCGAAGAGGAAGAATCCTCTCTTCAATCAAAAAGACGCTGAAAAAAACCACCCTGACCAGCCCCCTGCTCGTCACCACTGATCTCCGCGAATTTTTGCAGCAGCTCTTTTTGCTCACGAGTCAACTTGCGCGGCACAACCACCGCGATCTCGATATGAAGATCCCCGCGCCCCACGCCCTTCAAGCTCGGGACACCAGCGCCAGGAACCGTAACGCGGTGGCCGTATTGCGTCCCCGCCGGGATCTCAACCGTGTGTTCCGAATCGATGCCCTGGACTTTGATTTTCGCGCCCAAGGCCGCCTGGACGATGCTGACTTGCTGGCTCAGGATCAAATCGTTGCCGTCACGGACGAAACGGTCGCTGTCCTTTACGTGCAAGACGACGTACAAGTCGCCTGCCGGACCGCCATTGCTACCTGCTTCGCCTTCCTGGGAAATCCGTAAACGTAAACCAGTATCAACCCCTCCCGGCACCTTTACAGACATCTTGCGCTTTTCTTTTTTGCGCCCGCGTCCCTTGCAAGTTTGACACGGGTGCTCGATGGTCTCGCCCTCACCCGCGCAGGCCGGGCAAGGCGTCGCGACGCTGAAGAAACCCTGAGTGCGCCGGATCTGGCCTATTCCCTGGCAAGTCCCGCAACGCTTCCTTGAAGTGCCCGGTTTCGCGCCACTGCCATTGCACGCACCGCACGAGGCCACGCGTTCAAATTCAATTTCTTTTTCAACGCCGAAGACTGCTTCCTCGAATCCCAGGGCAAGGTCGAAGCGCAAATCAGCTCCGCGACGCGTTCGCGTCCTTCCCCCAGCCCCGAACCCACCTCCAAAGCCGAAAAACTCCTCAAAAATGGAACCGAAACTCTGGAATATGTCGTTCACATCGTGAAATCCGGCGCCGCCCCCCAGACCCTGATGACCAAAACGGTCGTAAGTCGCGCGTTTTTCCGCGTTGGAGAGAACCTCGTAGGCCTCGGAGGCTTCCTTGAACTTCTCTTCGGCCTCGACATTGTCCGGGTTACGGTCGGGGTGATACTTCATCGCCGCTTTGCGATAAGCCGACTTGATGTCAGCGTCCGAAGCACCCTTTTCGATCCCCAGGATCTCGTAATAGTCGCGCTTTCCCGTCATCTATCCGCCCTTGTTGCAACCTGCCGCGTGAAATGCCGGCACATGGATCAAAACTCATTCTTCGACTGCGGGAACGCGCCCGATTTGACCTCACGGTCATATTTGGACAGCGCGTCACCGATCACAGCGCCAAGATTCGCGTATTTCTTGAGAAACTTGGGATTGAAGTCCTCATCAAACCCGAGCAAATCGTGCAACACGAGAACCTGGCCATCACAACCGCCACCCGCCCCGATCCCGATCGTCGGGACATCAATCAGCCCGGTCACTTCCGCAGCCAACTCCGCCGGAACCATTTCCAGGACCAGCGAGAAAACACCGGCCTCGGCGAGAGCCTTGGCGTCATCAAGAATCACCCTGCGCGCGTCACTTCCTTTACCCTGCAGCCTGTAACCACCCAAAGCGTGAACACTCTGCGGCGTGAGACCCAGATGGCCCATCACAGGAATTCCCGCGTCCACCAGGGCTTTTACTTGCGGAACAATCCTGCGCCCACCTTCCAGCTTCACGGCCTGAGCGCCCGATTCCTTGATCACCCGGCCACAATTGCGCAGCGCGTCTTCCACCGACACCTGATAAGACATGAACGGCATGTCGACCACAACAAGAGGGCGCCTGACGACCCGGGTCACTGCCGTCGCGTGATGAATCATGTCATCAACCGTCACCGGTAAAGTGCTGTCATAACCCAGCATCACATTCCCCAGGCTGTCACCAACGAGGACCACATCCACCGGTGAATTTTCGACGATCCTGCCGAAAGCGGCGTCATAGCATGTCACGACCGAAATCTTTTCTCCGGCCTGCTTGCGTTTACTGAGGTGACTCGTCGTCACGGAATCCCTGATTGTGTAGCGACTCATGCGCGCCCCTCCAAAAACGGACGCGTCAGCGACCGTTCAACACCAGCCAGTCCTCCTGGCACACCCTGGTAGACCAGTTCTCCACCACCAGCAGCGGCCTCAGGGCCAATTTCAATCAACCAATCCGCGGACTTGAGCACCAGAATATGATGCTCAACCACAATCACGGTATGCCCGTTCTTTGTCAACGTGCGAAACTGCTCCATCAAGCGCGTCACGTCCGCGTCACTCAAACCAGTAGTCGGCTCGTCAAAGATCAAGATCTTCGGCTTTCCACCGCGCACTTCCCGAAGAAGTTCGGCCAACTTGAGCCGCTGGGCCTCGCCGCCGGAAAACGAACTCGTATGTTGACCCAGGTTCACATAACCAAGACCCATCGCGATCACATGATCCAGAGTCGCTGCAATCGCCGGCCGGTCGTGGAAAAACACGCGCGCCTCAGCAACCGTCAACGCCAGGATCTCGGCAAGATTCTTCCCGCGCCAGGCGACACTCATCACGGCATCGCCGAACCTGCGCCCGTGACATTCCGGACAAGTGACCTCCATGTCCCCCAGGAACGACAAATCCTCGGAAACAGTGCCAAGGCCACGACAAGTCTCACACCTGCCTCCGGGTGTATTGAAACTGAACGATCCGGGCGTCAGTCCAAGTTTTTGCGCCAGAGGCTCACCCGCCATCAGTTTCCGGATCTCATCAAAAATCCCCAGGTAGGTCGCGATGTTCGAACGACTGCTACGCCCCAAAGCCGCCTGACTCATGAGCAGGACTTCCGAATAAGACTTGATCAGGGGCAGCGGCTTGACCGCTTTTGCCACGCACCGCTCGCCCCCGACGACCGACACTTCCTGCCCCAGAGCGCGCGCCACCATGGGGTACAGCGTGTTCTGGATCAGGCTCGTCTTGCCGCTGCCGCTAACACCGCAGACTGCCGTCAACGCGCCAGCCGGAATCATCACATCGATATTCTTGAGATTATTGGTCCGGGCGCCCGTCAACTCAATGAACCTGGCACCCGCATCCGACCAACGCGAAACCGGCGCCACCTCAGACTTCTTGACCGTTCGGCTCCGGACTTGCGGCGCTCCGGCATGAACGACGTTGCCTCCTTCATGTCCAGCTTTCGGCCCGATCTCGATGAGATGGTCCGCGCCCTCGATAACCGTTCGCTCGTGCTCGACAACGACGACCGTGTTCCCTTGATCACGCATCTCACGCATGATCTCTAGAAGGCGCCTTGAATCCCGCGCGTGTAATCCAACCGAAGGCTCGTCCAGGCAGAACAATGTCTCCGTCAGGGCACTGCCCAGGCACCGCGCCATGTTTATCCGCTGCAGTTCGCCGCCGGACAACGTCCGCGACGGGCGGTCGAACGTCAAATATCCCACGCCAATCCGCTGCAGGTATCCAACACGTGCCTCGGCCTCGTCGAATGCCTCAACCAGCCCGGTCATCCCTCTCTCCACACGGCCGCGCCGTTTTGGATCCAGGAAGCCTTGTTTTTCAGCCGACGTCCTCAATCCGGCCATCCACGCGGCAAATTCATCCACCGGCAACGCCTGAACGTCGGCGATGTTCCTGCCTTCGATACGGCAGGACAGCCCGTCCGGCTTGAGTCGCGCGCCATCGCATGCCGGACAAATGACATACTTCCGGTAACGGGCGGCATGAATGCGGTAGTGGGGTTTGTATCGCTTGCTGTCAAGCCAACGGAAATACCCCACGATCCCGTGATAACTGGAATTTTTCCCACCTGATTCGGCCGGGGCCTTCCCGGTCTTCAACCAGTCCATTTCGGCGCGGCTGTATTCACTGAACGGCTTCTTTGCGACGCCAAGTTTTGCCAGCTTCGCGCCCTGCAAAGCCAGGTCGTAGACTCCGTCATGCATGCCGAAATTCCAGCACGCGACACCTTTGCCCGCCAGTGACGAAGACATGTCCGGCAGGACCTTCTCCCAGTCAATCTCACTTGCGAAACCAAACCCCTGGCACGTATCGCACGCGCCAAGCGGGTGATTGAACGACAGCAGAGCCAACGTGGGCTGCGCGTAAGTGACCCCGCAGCAATCAAGACCGTCGGTGAAATCAAGGCGCTTTCCAGAAATCACAGAAACGACGCCGCGCCCCACACGCAGAGCCAGACGCGCCGCGTCGTAAAGCCGAGGGTCCGCGGCATCTTGCTTGATCTCCATCCGGTCGATCACAACGGACATGTCCGCGATGCCTTTGGCCTTCGTTTCCTTGAAATCCGCGATGCGGGTCACAGCCAGGCTCTCCGGGTCCACAAATCTCGTGAAACCCTGAGCTTCCAGTTGCGCCCGCAACTCTTTGGCTTTGACGTTTTCCCATTTCCGCAAGGGAGCAGCCACGATCACCGTGTGTCCGGCTCCAAACTCCTCACGGCATTTACGCACAATGGTTGACGGGGTTTCTGGTTCGACCACCCGCCCGCACGAACGGCACACGATCCGGGACAGGTGCACAAACAAGACCCGCAACAAATCGTTGATTTCAGTCAGCGTTCCTACTGTGCTTCGCGATGTCGCGCCCGAACGCGACTGCTTCACGGCAATCGCCGCGGGCAGGTTTTTGACGGACTCAACTTCCGGCTTGGGCAACGCCTTCAAGTACTGTCGCGCGAAACTCGACAAGCTCTCGACATACCGGCGGTAGGACTCGCTGTAGAGCGTGTCGAAGACCAGCGAGCTTTTCCCGGAGCCAGAAACCCCGGTCACCACCGTCATCTTTCCAATCGGAAATTCGACGTCGATGCCCTTGAGGTTGTGGGTTTTTACGCCCTCCAACTGAATCGCCCGCGACTCCTTGATTTCCGTCCGGTCTTCTCTCAAGAGTTCCCCATCCTGGCCATACACTTCAACAGCCGGGTCAATTCGAGATCAGCCTTGCGTTGACCCGGGCCCGGGGGCGACAATAGCGGTATTGGCGCACTGGAATCAACGCGAAGCAGGGGATGCATCAATGACCTCAACCATGCCCTCAGCCAAACCAGGTAAAGTCATTTTGACCACGATTTCGGTCGTTCTGGTTGGCGCGCTTGCGGGTCTGATCGGCGCCCTGGCCTTCAAGAAACTCCCGGTCAAGTGGTTGCGCCAGGAGAAGCCAGCAACACAATCCGGCGCGGAACCTGAGCCGCTTTTCTACTCAACCATTGGCGACTCCCCGACTGCCGGATCAGCAAACGCCACTGGCGACTCCAACCAGGACGCGCTCCCGGAGAACAAATTCACCATCGAGATCGCCAAGATGGGCAGCCGCGAGCAAGCTGAGACCATGATCAAATCCTTGGCCCAGAAGGGTCTCGACGCGTATTACACGCCTTTATTGAAAGACGGCCGGGTCATTTACCGGGTCCGTTACGGGATGTTCGACTCAGAGGCCTCTGCCAAGTCCGCCATGAAATCCCTGCAAACGAAACATGGGCTGAAAACCACCGTCAGCCGCATGTAAAGTCCACTGAAAAAAAGAACAAACTGTTCTTTTGACAGGGCCTTTTACTGCCTCTATAACCCGAGGGACCTGTAATTTGGGCACTCAAGCTCCGACCCCAGCGAGCACTGAAGAGTAAAATGGAAGATCCAGTTATCATTAGAAATTTTTGTATCGTCGCCCACATCGACCACGGCAAGTCGACTCTTGCGGACCGTTTGATCGAGGAAACGGGGGCACTCAGCGCGCGCGAGATGCGTTCGCAAGTCCTCGACAGCATGGACATCGAACGCGAGCGCGGTATCACGATCAAGGCCCAGACCGCCTCGATGCACTACCGCGCCAAAGACGGCAAACGTTATCTTTTCAACCTGATCGATACTCCGGGCCACGTCGATTTCAGCTACGAAGTCTCCCGCAGCCTTGCCGCCTGCGAGGGCGCCCTCGTCATCGTCGATGCCAGCCAGGGCGTCGAGGCCCAGACCGTTGCTAACGTTCAACTCGCCATGCGTCACAACCTCGCCCTCATTCCGGTTATCAACAAGATCGACCTTCCCTCAGCGGATCCTGAAAGGGTCAAAGGCGAGATCGAGGAAGAGCTGGCGATCGACGCCTCCGAGGCCATACTGGTCAGCGCCAAGACCGGGGTGGGGATCGAGGACCTCCTCGAGGCTATCGTCGCGAGAATCCCACCTCCGGCGGATCGCCGCGAGGAACCCCTCCAAGCGCTCATTTTTGACAGCTGGTTCGACCCATACCTCGGCGCCGTCTCGCTACTCCGGGTCATGGCAGGCTCCATCAAGCTCAACCAACAGATGCAGATGATGTCGAGCGGCAAGGTTTTCGAGGTCCTGAAGGTCGGCAAACTGACGCCAAAACCTGTGGATGCCCGGGAACTTTCTGCCGGCGAGGTGGGCTTTGTCGCAGGCTCGATCAAAGCCGTGGCGGACACCCGCGTCGGTGACACCATCACCAACCCCGACAATCCTGCCGATGAACCAGTTGCCGGCTTCCAGGAAGCCAAGCAGATGGTCTTTGGCGGTATCTTCCCGGTCGACTCCTCTGACTTCCAGCTCCTCAAGGACTCTCTCGAAAAGCTCAATCTCAACGACTCCTCGTTGACCTATGAACCCGAAAGTTCGAACGCCCTTGGCTTTGGATTCCGGTGCGGATTCCTTGGCCTTCTCCACATGGATA
>CAWUNT010000005.1:0-17471 GCA_963923405.1 uncultured bacterium
CTTCATTGCCATTCAGGACCAGATCGTAAGCCGACGCCTTCACGCGCCCGGGGTCGCTGCCAAGGTGGCCGATATCCTCCGGCCGCGGCGATGTGAACGGATGATGCTTCGCGATCCAGCGGTTGCTGTCCGGATCCTTTTCGAGCAATGGAAACCCAACCACCCACAGGAAGTTGAGCTGGCTTGGATCATAAAGTTTCAGACGCGCGCCAAGGTGATTTCGCAGCGCGCCAAGGGATGCCTTGGTCACGTCATACCCCCCGGCACCGAAAAGGATCAGATCCCCTGCCTGGGCACCCGTCTTCCGGTCGATCGCGTCCACGGTCTCGTCCGACAGGAACTTGCCGATTGGCGACTGCCAGCCCGCGACACCCGTTCCCTGGCCCTTCTTGGCCCATGCCAGGCCTTTGGCGCCGTATTGGCGGATAAAATCCGTCAGCTCGTCGATGTCCTTGCGGCTGAATGCCTCAGCCTGGCCCTTGACGACAATCGCGTTGACAATGCCACCCGTGCTGATCGCCTCAGCGAACACCTTGAATCCGCTTGACCCGACAAGTTGCGAGACATCCTGCAATTTGAGGTCAAAACGGGTGTCCGGCTTGTCGACACCGTAGTGCTCCATCGCGTCGTCATAGTTCATGCGCGGGAACGCGGGAATGGATTTGCCGTCAAAAAACTCCCCGACCGCCTGACGGATGATCGCTTCGAACGTCGTCAGGATCGCTTCCTCGTCGACAAACGACATCTCGCAGTCCACCTGAGTGAATTCCGGCTGCCGGTCCGCCCGCAAATCCTCGTCACGGAAACATTTGACGACCTGGTAGTAGCGATCGAATCCAGACACCATCAGCACTTGCTTGAACAATTGCGGGCTTTGCGGCAGCGCGTAAAATTGCGCGGGATGCACGCGTGACGGGACCAGGAACTCACGCGCGCCCTCCGGCGTCGACTTGTAAAGAAACGGGGTCTCGATATCCAGGAAACCATGGCTCTCGAGGGCCTTGCGCATGGCCTTCACGAACTTCACTCGTTTCAGGATGTTGTCCTTGAGGCGTGGACGTCTCAAATCCAGGTACCTGTATTTGAGACGCAGGGACTCGCTGGTTTCGGCCTCGTCACTGACAGGAAAGGGCAATACATCGCTCGCGTTGAGGACGCGCAAGTCGTTGACCGCGACCTCGATCTCGCCCGTCGGGAGTCCCTTGTTGATCATGCCGACCGGACGCTTGTTGACCACACCCTTGATGGCGAGAACAAACTCGTTCCGGATCGTGGCCGCGGTCTCCATCAACGAAGGCGCGATCGCAGGGTCGACGACGACCTGGGTCAAGCCAAAACGGTCACGCAAATCCATGAACACAAGCTGGCCATGATCCCGGCGCCGATGGACCCACCCCATCAGGATGACTTCCTTGCCGGCGTGGGACGCGTTCAGCTCCCCCAGGTTGTGCGAGCGCTGCCAACGAGCCGCGCCGGTGCCGAGACCGCGCGTCGAGGACTTGTCGTTTGGTGTACTGGTTGAAGTCATGCCAGCCTCCCGGATATCGTATTGAGAGCGTCGAGCCCGCGGGGATTAAAGCAAAAGACGGACATGAAGTCGAACAACCTTTGCGTAAAACCTTCAGCCAGTTGCATGGCGCGGAACCGCGTCATGGCCGGGCTTTCCGTCGCCGGGCTGACCGCGCTCGCGGGCCTTGCGGTACTTCCACGGACAACGACGGACATGGACGGTGCGGAGTTCGCCCTGATTGCCGCCAAGGGGGGCATCGCCCATCCTCCCGGTTACCCCCTCTACAGCGCAATGCTTCGCCTCTGGCACGAGACCTTCGCGAGGTGGTTCGCTGTCCCCCCGGAAATCACGTCCCCGGCGACGCTGTCTTTGCTTTCGGTCCTGCTCTCCGCGATCACGGCCTGGGTATTGTGGGATGCCATCATGCGTTGGCAGGAACGCCCGGGACGAGAACAGTACCGGACTGGATCCGGCCCCTGGTGCGTGGCCGCGGCAGTGTTGGCCGTGATGCTCGCCACCCCGGTTTGGCGCGCCAGCACCGGAATCGAGCCTTTCGCTCTGAACAATCTGATGGCCGCCTGCCTGATCCTGGTCGCTGCTCGATCCCTGACATCCCGCCCGGTTAGGGAACAACGGCAGGTCCGGACGACAGCCTTCTTCACCGGATTGCTGTTCGGGTTGGCATTCTGCAATCACCACTCTCTGGCCTTCGCGGTCCCGATGGCATTGCCGGCCTTGGGGGTCACACGGCGTGGCGCCGTCCGGGATGCCCTGCCCGGGGCCGCCGCCGGATTTATCGCGGGACTCATCCCGATCGTCTGGTTCGTCATCCAACGCGACAACCACTCTGGACTGGTGTGGGGTGACTGGGACGACTTCCTGGCGCGCCTCGACACCCATCTTTTCCGCCGTGATTACGGGACTTTGAATTTGAAAACAGGCGCTGCCGGAGGTTGGTGGGACGGACCGCTTTACCTCACCTCGGTGTACGGAAAAGGACTGACCTGGATCTGGTCCGCCGTCGCGCTGGCAGGCTTGATATCAAGTCTCCGGGGACTCGCGTCTGGTCAGAAAGATCGAACGCTTACCCTTGAGGCACTCGCGGTCGCTTCCTTTTTGACCACCGGCCTTTTCATGCCGGCGCTGTTTCGCCTGCAACCCGCGCCCGATGCCGCTGAGATCATGGAGCGTTTCGCGGCACTGCCGCTCCTTTTTGTCGCCATTCCTGCGGCCAGCCTGCTCTACCGGGCGGGTTCCCTTGTCGACACGACCGTTTCCGGGGCCAATGCGCGCAAATTATTCCTCGCAGCCTGCGCGGCGGCCGTGACTTTCCAGGGGGCGAACCAGTTTCAACACAGTGACCGCGGGCGCGAATCCATTGCCGACACGCACATCAAAGCGTCAGTGGCGGCAATCGGCCAGTCCGGTCCTCAAGGAACCGCGGGACGCTCGTGGATCGTCACCAACTCGGACCTCGACTTTTTTGGATTCACCTACTGGACCGCGGACATGACACCGCGTCCGATTGTCATCCAGACCGGATTGTGGACCAGCCTGTGGTACCGCAAGAAAGTTCTCGCCGACCTGCTCAGGAATGCGGTGATTCTCGATCAGGCCCTTATGACTCAACTTGAACAACACATTCCGGAGAGTCTCGCCTTCGACGCTTTGACGCGAATCCTCCAGGAGGCAGCGAGGACGGACGCCGTATTCCTTTCACAGGGAACGTTTCCTGGCGTCGAAAAGTTGCTGGAAGTCACCTATCCACTTGCCAGTTTTATTCGCGTCATGGACCCCTCGCCACAATCCAGTGCCACGCAGCCATCCCACGGGGAAATCGTGGATGCCAACGCCAATTGGTCGGCTCCGCTGATGAAGGCGCTGGCGGGAAACCCTTGCCGGACCGCGTGGGAATGTTACGCCCTGGATGGATGGCGAAGGACTTGGACCGCCCTTGAGGCGTCCTCCCGCGCAGCCGGAGACCAGAGCCAGCTTAAAATTTGCGCAGACCATCTCCGAGCCCTCGAAACCGGCACGGGAATATGAATTCTCAAGATGCCGGCACAAGGCCACTGAGGTAACGCCAAATTCCCTAGATAACAGGGACTTGGCGTGTTAACTTCACAGCCTTGAATTGGAGCTGTACACGACGAGCTGCCACGGGGGAGAACCGAATCCATGCCGGCAACGCATGATCCCAACAACCGCACTTTCTTTGAGACCCTCGCGCGCGACATCAGCTCGCGCGTCCCTGACTCGAAAATCAATCACACCGTGCATCCGTCACACGATGACGAGGATGTCTTCGTCGTCGACGCGAAGAGCATCCAGGGCGTCACGGCAGAACTGAAAAAACATTTCCCGTACCTGCTGGATGTCGCGGGCGTTGATTTTCCCGAGCGGGAAAAGCGCTTCGACGTTGTCTATCATTACATGAACCCGGAAACGAAGCGCCGCTTGCGCGTAAAAGCTCCGGTCGCCGACGGGGAATCAATTGCCTCGGTGACCAATATTTACCGGGCCGCCAACTGGTTCGAGCGCGAGGCGTTTGACCTTTTCGGAATCAAGTTCACAGGTCATCCGAACCTGCGCCGGATCCTGTGCCACGAGGATTTCGTCGGCCACCCCCTGCGCAAGGATTACCCGGCTGATGGCAACCAGGAACTCCGCACGGCACTTCACCATTCGTTCGAGAAAGACCGCGCCCGGATGATGGCGGAGGAAGAAGACCATCTATCCGACCGCGTTTGGCTCAACATCGGGCCGGCGCACCCGGCGACCCATGGAACCCTGCGGTTCATGGCCGTTCTCTCCGGCGAGACCATCGAGAAGATGGATGTCGAGATCGGGTACCTGCACCGGTGTTTCGAGAAAATGTGCGAGACGCACAATTACAACCAGATCATCCCCTACACGGACCGGCTTAATTACTGCTCGGCGCCAATGAACAACAATGCCTGGTGCCGCACGATCGAGAAAATGCTCGGCATCGAGGTTCCGGCCCGCGCCCAGGCAATGCGTGTCATCCTTGATGAATTCTCGCGGATCATCGACCACTTCGTTTGTATCTGCACCAACGCGGTCGACCTCGGCGCGCTGACCAACTTCTGGCTGGGTTTTCAGGCACGCGAGCGTGTCTATGACCTGTTCGAGAAGCTTTGCGGCGCGCGCCTGACTGTTTCGCTGGCCCGCGTGGGCGGCATGGGTTTCGATCTCCCTGAGGGATGGATCCAGCAGGCGAAGGAAACCCTGAAGGTCATCGAGCAGGCTCACGCGGAAGTCGATACGTTGCTGACCAAGAACCGCATTTTCGTGAAACGCATGGTCGGCGCCGGTCCCATCAGCAAGCAGGACGCGATTGACTGGGGCTTCACCGGTCCATGCCTGCGCGCTGCCGGCGTACCGCTCGACATGCGCCAGTACAACCCGTACTACGGTTACGACCAGCTGGATTTTGACATCCCGGTCGGCGAGCGCGGTGATTCCTACGACCGCTACATGGTCCGCATGGAAGAGATCCGCCAGTCAGTCCGCATCCTCAAGCAACTGCTGAATAACGTCCCGTCGGGCCCCGTCGATGTTGACGACCCCCGCGTCTCACTGCCGGCAAAGCAAGATGTCTACGGGAACATTGAAGGCCTGATGAACCAGTTCATGCTGGTCATCCACGGAATCCAACCGCCAGCTGGCGAAATTTACAGTGGCTACGAAGCCGCAAACGGCGAACTGGGTTTCTACGTCGTCAGCGACGGCAGTGGCCGGCCGTACCGCGTCAAGTGTCGCCCGCCTTGCTTCGCCATCTTCCAGGCATTCCCGGAGATGATGGAAGGCCAGATGCTTGCCGACGCGATCGCGGCGCTGGGCAGTGTCAACATCATCGCCGGCGAACTGGACCGCTGAAAGATCGCCGAAAGAACGCTGAAGCATTTTAAGGACTGAACATGCACGATCATCCGCACTCCACGACCAACGAACCAGCGCCAGCTTTCACGCCGGCGCTGCGTGACAAGATCAAGGGATTCCTGACCCGTTACGAGACCAAGCGGTCCGCGATCATTCCGGCGCTGCACGCGATCCAGGATGAACTGGGCTGGATCGCCGACGATCACGTCGAGATCCTCGACAAGGAGTTCGGCCTGCACCGTGTCCAGGTCCGTGAGGCCCTGACATTCTACTCGGCGTTCCGCCAGAAGAAGCCGCGCAAGCACACGATCCAGTTCTGCAACAACATCATTTGCTGCATGGTCGGCGCCAACGAAGTGATCGACCGCATCAAGGGGCACAACAAGAAGTACGAGTCCCAGGGCGTGGAACCCCCCTTCAGCGTTGAAGGCGTTCCCTGCCTTTGTGTCTGTGACGGCGCGCCGGCCATGCTGGTGAACAAGGACCGTCATCTCAAGGTGACCATGGAAAACGTCGACTCGATCCTTGAAAAATACGCATCGCTGCCACGCTGAGGTACTCATGGGCGACACGCTGACAAAAGTAAAAATCACCACGGCATGCGAGGGAAAACCGGACGCGCGGTCCCTCAAGACTTATGTGGCCAACGGCGGATACACGGCGCTGAAAAAAGCGTTCTCGATGCAGCCGGGCCAGATCATCGACGAGGTCAAGGCGTCAGGACTTCGGGGCCGCGGAGGCGCGGGCTTTCCGACTGGAATGAAGTGGGGATTCGTCCCGAAGGACGACAAGGGTCCCAAGTACTTGATCTGCAACAATGACGAGAGCGAACCTGGAACTTTCAAGGACCGCTATATCGCCGAATGTAACCCTCACATGATCATTGAAGGTATGATCATCGCGGGATTCGCCATTGGCGCCAACAAGGGCTACATCTACACGCGCTACGATTTCTTCGACGAAATCAAGTGGCTCGAGACGGCGATCCGCGAAGCCTACGAAGCAGGATTCCTCGGTGACAACATCCAGGGAAGCGGCTTCAAGTTCCACCTCGACCACTATGCTGGCGCGGGCGCCTATATCTGCGGCGAGGAAACCGGACTTCTGTCATCGCTGGAAGGCAAGAAGGGGCAACCGAAGGTCAAGCCTCCATTCCCCGCCATCTCCGGCTACCTGCGCCGCCCGACCATCGTGAACAACACCGAGACCCTCGCGAGCGTGCCGTGGATCATCAATAACGGTGCGGCCGCGTACAAGAAAATGGGCACCGAGAAATCGCCGGGCACCAAGTTGTTTTGCCTGTCAGGACGCGTCAAGCGCCCGGGCGTCTATGAGTTGCCGCTCGGATATCCGATCGAGAAGTTGATCAACGAGGACGCCGGCGGAATGCTGCCGGGATACTCGATCAAGGCCTGTATCCCGGGCGGTTCGTCGGCACCGATCCTGACGGCGGACGAACTCAAGGGACTGACCCTCGATTACGAAGCCATCGCGGCCAAGGGATCGATGCTGGGTTCTGGCGCGATCATGATCATCGACAACACCATGAGCATGGTTGAGTTGCTGAAGGTTACGGTCGACTTCTACCATCATGAGAGCTGCGGCCAGTGTACGCCGTGCCGCGAGGGCACCGGCTGGCTCGCCAACATCATGACCGGCATCGCGGCCGGACAGGGGAAAAAGGACGACCTCCAGCGGATGTTCGAAATTTCCCGCAACATGGAAGGCAAGACCATCTGCGCCCTCAGTGACGCGGCGGCCATGCCGACCAAATCCATCGTGACGAAGTTCGGCGCTGAAATTGCTGAATTCATTGAGAGAGGAAAACGCGCGTGAGCGAGACGGTTACATTCAAACTGAACGGCAAGGACGTCACGGTTCCGAAGGGGACCACCGTGATGGAGGCTGCGCGCCGCGAGAATGTCGCGATCCCGCACTTTTGCTGGCACCCGGGACTTTCTGTCGCCGGCGTCTGCCGGTTCTGCATGGTGAAGGTCGAGGGACGCCCGAAACTTGAGATCGCCTGCAACCTCCAGGCGATGGATGGCATGGACGTCAAAACAAACACCGACGACGCCAAGTCAGCGCACAAGTGGGCCCTTGAATTCCATTTGGTGAACCACCCCCTCGATTGCCCGATCTGCGACCAGGCGGGCGAATGTGGCCTGCAGGACTATTACATGTCGGTCGGCAAGTACCAGAGCCAGATGACCCGCCCGAAGGTCCTCAAGCCAAAGATGCTGGATGTCGGGCGCGACCTCGTCCTGGACACGGAGCGCTGCATCCTGTGTTCGCGCTGCGTTCGTTTCGAGGAGGAAGTGACGAAGACCGGCGCGCTGGGGATCTTCGACCGCGGCGACCGCGCGATCATCGGCACCTACCCGGGCTCGAAGATCGAGCACAACTACCAGACCAACCTCGTTGACATCTGTCCCGTTGGAGCGTTCACGTCACGCGACTTCCGGTTCAAGCAGCGCGTATGGTTCCTCAAGGACAAGCCGGCGACCTGTCCCGGTTGCTCGACCGGATGCAGCGTCGACGTCTACGGCAAGCCGGAGACCCGAACCTACTTCCGCGTCAAGCCGCGTCAGGGCGAGGCCAACGGGCACTGGATGTGCGACAAGGGACGCGAAACCTACCGTCACCTTAACCAGGATGTCCGCCTGCGCTTCGCGTTCACAACTGGCGCTAAAGGCCATCGTCATGAGACCAGTGTCGCAGGTGCCATTGAAGACCTCGCGAAACGGATTTCGGGCGTCAACCCAGCCAATGACGTCGCCTTGCTGGTTGCCGCGCAATACACGAACGAGGAATACAAGTCCCTGTTCGACTTCTTTGTCCGCGAACTCGGCGTCAAGAAGGTATTCCAGTGGCGCGAGCCGACCGAAAAGATCGACGATTTTGACGGACTTCTGTACCGCGGTGACCACAACGCCAACACGCGCGGCTTGCAAGACGCGCTGAAGGAGGCAGGATTGCCCACAGGCGTGAAAAACGAGTTCGATGCCGTGGCAAAATCCGGCGCGAAGATCGTCATCGCGATCACCCCGGAAATACCGTCGACATTCCCGGGCTTTGAAAAACAGGTCGAGAGCTTGACGGAACTCGAGTTCGTCTCTTTCTGGACACTCGCTGGATCCATCAGCGACAACAAGAAGGCAAAACACGCGATCCCGATGAAGGGATTCGCGGAGAAAAAGGGAACCTTCACGAATCACGCTGGCAAGGCCGGGGCGCTCAACTCCCCGTTCCCCTGCCCCGTGACCGATGGCAAGGACATCTCTGAAATCGTAGCGGCCCTCAAGAACTGGAGGCACTCACATGGCGGTCGTTAAAGTTGCCCCTCCCCCGCATGATTCGAATATTTTCCAGGCTGGCTGGGGGTATATCACCACAATCGCTTCCGGCATGTGGAAGACCCTGGTGATTTTCCTGAAGCAGCTCGTTCACATCGAGAAAACGAATACTCTGGAATGGCCGGAACAACCGTCCACTTACAGCGATCGTTTCAAGGGGAAGCACTTCCTCACATTGCGAGACGATGGTGAAGTTCGCTGTACCGCATGCTTCCTGTGCGCGACCAACTGCCCGGCCGAGTGCATCCATATCGAGGCCGGCAACCATCCCGACAATCAGCTCGAAAAATTCCCTGTTCGCTTTGAGATAGACATCCTTCGCTGCGTATTTTGCGGTTATTGCGAGGAAGCCTGCCCGGTCGACGCGATTCGCCTTGGGCCTGAGTACGCCATGGCAGGAACCGAGGGCGGCAAATGGGTCTATACGAAAGATTATCTCGCTGAACGCAAGCAACTTTCAGGTGGCATCGTCAGCGTGAAGGACGAGAACGAGAAGCATCCTCTTCTCGAGACTCCAAAAGCCAGCCGCAACGCCAAGCAAGTCAAAAGCTACGTACGCCACGGCGTGCACTGACACCATGTCCGGACGAAACTCGCTTTACTCCAGCGTTAGTTGAACAATCCGATGGCCAGGTCGAGAATCGACCTGGCCCCGGTTGCTTTATCGACAAAAAGCCGTACACATTTTGGCCAGTTGCGCTGCTGCGCATGGATGTCGGGACGGCTGCTGACGATCACGACCGGTATTTTTGAGAAAAACACGTCCACGTATTCGGCGATCTCACCGCCAGTAAAACGCTCCAGAAAATAGTCGAGGATCGCCAAGTCGTATTCCCCGACACGACCGACACGTCCCAACGATTCCAACGACGGCACCCAGTCGCATTGAATCCCCCGCGCCTCCGCGAGAGCCTTCATGATCTGGCCGAAAGCGGGATCATCATCGATCACCAGCATTTTTTCTGGCGCTCGCTTTGCCAAGAAAAAACCCTCCCAGACGGTCAGACTTCCGCTGCAGTTTTCCTGCCAAGGAGCTATCCTTGTCTGGCTGGAACATCCGGATATCCGCGAGGACAGGGAATCCTTCATGAAGTTTGACGTTTTCCATTCCATCGGGCGCATCGATTCGCTTCCCGTGAAGCTATCGGACCGTGATGTTTTCATTTCGTTTTTTGAACAGTTGCGTTTGGCGGATGAACTGGGGTTTGGCACGATCTGGGTCGCTGAGTCGCATTTCTCCTCTGAAGTACAAAAACGCCACAAGCAGCCGGTCATTCCGAACTATCAAGGCGAAGTCGGCATCAACTGTGATTCACCGCAACTCGCGCAGATGGTCATGGCGCGAACCAAACGGATCGGGTTCGGTACGGCAATCTACAACATCGTTGGAGGCAATGGCGGACCTGTTGCCGCGGCGGACCGGATCCGCTCCCTCGCCTTCCTGAATCAATTCGCTGACAGACCCCGCAAACTGGACATTGGCATTGCTTCCGGCCGTTTCCCGTTCATCAACCGGCCATTTGGTATTCTCCCGCGCAATGATTTCGAGGCTAAAAACTGGCAAGTCTATTCGCGCCTCATTTTGTGCGAGGCGTCGGAAATTTTCCTGCGGCTCTTCAACGGAGAATCCCTCAGCTCTGCTGACATCACCCGCCGCAAAGTGGACGAAGCGGGCGCGGAATACCAACCTCGCTGGCAATTTGACGAAATGATGCTTGTGCCCGCCCTTACTGACGCTGAAAAGAAGCTTGTGACGTTCGTTCTCGGGACGCATGACCCGGTCGCCCAGGACTCAGCGTTGGCTTGGGCAGATTGTGATATCTTCAATCTGAGTTTCACAGCTCCGGATCAAATCGACGCTGTCCATGCGGCGATGCATCGACGTTATGAAAACACTGGACGTTCATGGAATCGCGGACGCATGCCACGCACCGTCCTGGTGTTCATTGATGACTCCTCGAGGCGCGCCCGGGAACGTGCCAGCGATTGCTTTGACATATACATCGAGGCAATGAGGGGTACAGCGGCTGTTCCCGACAAGGAAGTCCTGATGTCCCGCGCCCTGATCGGCGATCCTGTCGAAATTCGGGAACAGCTCTCTCCGGATAACCCCCGAAGGTTTGATCCAGAGGACCGTCTCATGCTCTGGTTCGAATTCAACCAATCTGATTCAGACGCGATTTGCGCCCAGATGCGGCTTTTCGCGGAAAAAGTTGCCCCGCATTTCATGCCACGGCGCGCCTGAAAGGAAACCTCTATCGATGACACCGATCGCGTCCGCACTTCACCGGCTCCCGACCATGTTCGTGTTCGCGCGTAAAGGCGTACCCGAAATCGCGGTCCAGGGAATGGGTGCGATCCGCGAATCGACCGGCGCGACTTTCTCGAATGCCGCCATCAATTTGCAGTTCGTCACGAGGTCCTTGCTAAAACCGTGGCAGTTCATCGCGTCTGACATAGGTTCCCGTGAAGCATTCCTGACCATGGGATTTGCCAGCCACTCTGCCCAGCCCGCTCACATCGAGGCGCTAAAGGCACTTTGTGAATTTTCCGGAGCCGGCGAACATGACCTTATTTGCCCGCGATCATGGCCTCTCGATCCAGTTGCCGCCACCGCAATGCGCATGCGCGGAGAATCACAGGCCAGGATCCTGCACCCGTGCTCGGGGAAACATCTCGTCATGCTGGCGTCGTGCAAACGACATGACTTCCCGTTGAAACAGTACTTCAGTCCTGAGCACCCGCTGCAGAAGCGCGTATTCAATATCGTCGGACGTGAGGCCGGAGAGCGTCTGGAATGGTTGACAGACAGCTGCGGATTGCCCGTGGCCGCGATGTCTGTCGATGGATACCTGGTCCTGTGGGAGAAGCTCGCGCGATCGGACGATTCTCGCGTTGCTGACTTGAAGTCCCTGTGGCTGGCCAATCCGCGCCTTGTCGGGGGCATGAAACGCCTCGATTCAGACTTGATGGAGGCGCTACCGGGCAGACTACTCGCCAAAGAGGGTGCGGATGGCCTCCTTGTGGTCCACACGCTCCCGGACCAGGGAGACGAATCGCCCGCGACGTGTTTCATCAAGGTCGCGGCTGGCTATAATCCTTCGCATCTCGGACTTGCGCTCATCAGCCTTTTGCACCAGAAATCCCGAAATGGATCACTGACCCGCACATTGCGAGACCTGCTGGACTACTTGAACTCCCGGCAGGAAGAATGGGTGCCGCGGGATCAGGACCTGATGCTTCCCCCATTCGTTTGACCGGACCAAGCCACCAAGATGAAAAACCACCGGTTTAAAGTTACCCATGATTTCAGCGGCATGCGAATCGACCAGTATATCGCCTTGCAAGGAATCGAACTGTCCAAACGGAAGATCAAGGAAGTCATCGACGCCGGGGGTGTTTACATAAACAAAAAACGCGCGCGTATCGCGTCGCGTCCCGTCAACCCTGGCGACGTCATCGAGATGCAATACAGCCTTGAGAACCTCAAGCGTATCAAGCAACGTGAGCACGAAATCAGCGCAACCGACGTACTCTACGACAGCCACCACGTGATCGCCGTGAACAAACCACCAGGCCTGCCAACCCAGGCGACCAGGGATCAATCCGTGGTGCACCTCGAGGCCGCGGTAAAGAAATATCTTGTCGCCAAAGGAGTTCGCAATCCCGCGGTATTCCTCGTCCACAGACTCGACAAGGAAACAAGTGGAGTCGTTCTTCTCGCGACAACGCCAGTCGCGGTCACGTTCCTGACAGACCAGTTTCGTGACCGCACCGTCACCAAGGAATACCTCGCTGTTTGCGCGGGGATCCCTTCTGGAAAAAAATTCATTGTTGAGTGTTTCCTGTCACCAATTGACAAAAAGACAGGCAACGTAAGTGTCGTTCGTTCGGGTGGAAAGCCATCACGAACAGAGTTTGAGGTCGTGGGATCGAACAAGGAACTGGGAATCTCACTGCTAAGGTGCTTCCCCGAGACTGGACGCAGCCATCAAATCCGGGTACACCTCGCGCACAAGGGTTTTCCCATCATCGGAGACAAACGCTACCATCCCGACAAAAAAGCCCTCCCGCGAGAACTGGAGTCTCTGGCCTCTGTACATCACTTCCTGCATGCCCGGCGTCTTACGTTTGTCCCGGCCCGTGGTGAAAAGCAGGTTACCATCGAGGCCAGCCTCCCACCGAATTTCGTCGAATTCATTGAGAAATGTGGCTTACGGACTGGACAGGGTCAGTCGTGACACTCATCATCTGAATTTCTCGATCATCAGCTCTCTCGCGAATCGCGCGGTCGGCTCCGCTGAGTCAAACGTCATGACAGACCCTGTATAAAAAGTTCCGTTCACACCCTGCATGGCTGACAGCCTCTGGTAAAAACCTTCGTCGAGGTCCTTTGTCGAGACGTGCGGAAAGTGAGACCACATTTTCCTGTGGATTATCTCTGTGACCTCTCCTCCGAGACTCGCCACATCTTCACGCAGCATTTTTTCAAGTTCTTCCTGCGTCATGTCCCAGGTAGCGATTTGCCCTGCTGTCCAAATGTCTCCATCGGCAAACTGATTGTACAGTCCCGTCAGCCTGCCAGCCGTAGCGCGGGTCGTATTCGCGTTTGAGAACACGATCGCTGGCTTCGGCAGGTTACGCCCCTTGAAAAGAATGACGTTGTAGGGATAGTAGCTAACCCTGCCCAGGAGGTTCTTTTCCTCCGGACGCGCATCAAGGTAATCCAGTGACTTCTCAAGGGGCGAAGCGATGACAATCCGGTCAAACTCCCGGGTTACACCTGCAGCGGTAACCTCGACCCGCTGTTGACCGGAATCATCGAGGTAACGCCTGACGCGGGAAACAGGTGAATTCACCCGGACATCAAGGCGACGGCTTATTTCTGTCCACAAAGCCCGGTAGCCACCAGCAAAGGTCGCGGCATAGGTCTTTGGCCGGCCTCCATTCGCGCCGCGCAAAGATTGTTCAAACAGCGGTACGAGAGAATTGGCAAGTTGTATCCAATAGATGGCAGGCACTTCCGCGGCGTAACCGTACCCGCAGCCCACTGTGACGGGCGCGATTCCGAGCCCAACCTGCTCGAAACCATGACGTTTGCTGAAGGCCTCAAAGTTCTCATTCATCTCCCGGGGAGCTTTGGCGAAATCGCTGCCAATGGCTGCCGCCGCTCGATGCGGATATTGATTGAAAGCCGCCATGGCCGACATCAGGGACAGGGCGCCTGACTGCCGCAATGGAAAATCCATGATATCAATCAATTCCCCGTTCGCTTCAGCTACGAGGTACTTCATTCCGGAGTCTTGATAGGGGACGCCGAAACGATCCGCGAGACCAAGGATCGTGCTGAAGTCGGGCATCACCAGGATCGCGCCCGTATCATAGACGCGACCACCGAATTCCACTGAATCCGCCTTGCCGCCAACCTGGGAAGAAGCCTCAAATACTGTCACATCCTTGAAGCCAAGGTCCTGCAATGTCAGGGCAGCGCTGAGACCAGCCGCTCCTGCCCCGACCACTGCGATCCTGAGGTCACGTGACCCGCTGGCGCGGGCGCGCTCCAAAGGAACCAAGCCCATCAAACAAGCCGCGATAGCGATGAGAAAACGGAATGAGTGCATCGGACGAACCTCCCGCCGAACTGAAGCACTCTTTATGCCAAAGGAGAATTTCCGCAGATGCCAGGACCGGTTGGCTAGGGAGCACCGCACTTCAGCCACTCACGGAACAGGGCCCGTTCTTCCCTGGGAACAGCGACACCGGGGGGCATTTTCGCGCCGTCGTTGGCGGCATGTAGCAACATGTCCGTGCGGAATGTGATGGCGTCCGCGGCGAAATCGAGATTGATTTCCGCTGGAGCACCGTTGCGGCCGGCACCAGAAAGCGAGCTCGAGTGGCATCCAGTACAGTATCGATGCATGTACTGTTTTCCGAAATTCCCGTAACTCAAGTTGGTCCCGTTGGGACAGTCGATCGTAGACGGGACGGGAAATGGCGAATTCGGGATTCCCGATGTGGCCGGATCCTCCTCCAATGGCGAAGGTTTTCCGCATGATGTGGCTTGCCCGGGCAGAACGCCCAGCCCCAGCGAGAGCAGAAGCAATCTCAATCCGGATCTCACAAGCCTACCTCCAGGAGGCCCGACACTGGAACAGCGGAAGTCCACTTGCGCCAATCCGATCCTGATAGAAACAGCATCGAGGAATATGCGTTCTGGGCAGACACACGGATCACATCACCTGTTGTCGTACCGAATCTCGGGTCGATCCTGATGCCTCGACCAACATCGTCCGTCCCCCCGGTTACACGCCCCCGAATGCCATTTCCCCAGAACATCATGCTCGAAACCGGCCATGGATCCTTTCCGGCTGTCGCGTTCAGCCATGGCGTCCGGCCATATTGCCCGGATACCACCACAACAAGACGGGACTGCAAGCCGGTCGTGTACGCGTAATCCAGAATCTCACTCAACCCTCCAAACAAACTCTGAAGCGCGGCGGAATGGTTTGAGAAATGGGCTGAGCTTGACGACCACATTCCAGCATTTCCGACCCTGACAAAAGCACCCAGGCTTTTACCGGAGAGAAACATCCTGAGCGCGAGCTTTGCCTGATTTACGAACGCGGGCTGCGCTGCGTCATAGACTGCGGCCCATTCACCTGACGCACCCGGAATGCTTGATTCAAGAACCTGATGGATGCGGAACTGCTTGTCATGCGCTTTGGTCATCGCCGCATCGGCACTGCCCGATCTCATCCTTGAGGCGAAGGCCGTGTAGTCGATCCTCATGTCGCGAAACATTCTTTCCCGGACCGCGGCCGGGAACACAGGATTTGCCAGAGATGTACTCATCAAACCTGATGGCACACGCGCGATAAGCGACAAGTCAGATATCGATCCGTCAACCCGTATCCCTGGAAAAACCAGCACAGGAGCCGGACGGCCTTTTCCGGCGTCCTCCGCGTAGGCCGAAAGCCAATTACGGGACACACCGGATTTGGACAATTCGACCGCAGGCCCGTCCAGAGCTCGTGCCCCCATGTCGTCCGCCACCACTCCATTCAAAATGGCGACTCTCGAACCATAAAGGTCAAAAAACGCGTCGACCGTGGGACGCCCCGGGTTGGAAACATGCCGCAATCCGGAAGTCGATGTCCGTTCAGTAGAACCGGATTCAATGGCATAGGAATTCGTGCCGCCGCCCTTCCATTCAAAAACCATCGACGGGTCGATTCCACCATCGCAAACAAGGTGCAAAAAAACACGCTGCCCGGTTCCCTTGTCGGCCCCAAACGCTGCCTTTCCGCCAAAGACAGGCGGGGCAAAAATGAAAACCATGCCGGCAATTCGCAACAACCTGTTCAAGCGTCGCTCCCTCAGTAGGACAAAAAATATGGGCTCGTAAGAATCGATGCCAGGACAGCCGCAAGTCCGTCTTGCGCCTTGAGCCCCGCAGATCCAGAGGATGATTCATTTACTGCCAATTCATAAATCGCGACCATGGAATCCGCCCGCGAGGTGGACACTTCTTCTCCGGTCAATACCTGCCATATCCCGCTTGTCACGACCTTCAATTCCGTGGAGGACAAGGAGGCCGGGTCAACAACACCTTGGAAAATACCGCGAGAACCAGGAGAGACGCCGGCCGCGAACTCGCGCTGGACAATCACACTGGCGGCGGACTGCGCTGCGTCCCAGATTGTAGCTACCCTGGACAATGGCAAAACCAGACGTCCTCCTTCGCCAGCACCGGTAGCCTCGACAGGCGCGAGGTTATTCGCGATCGAATCAAGGTCCGAGGCCGCCAGCGGCGCCGCCTCAGCGAGAGCCGCAAGCATCGTCCCGGCATCCATCCAGCGGGACTTCACTACTTTCGCTTCGAGGGCTGACACTTTACTGGCGACCACAGTCGGGCCTGATGTTGTCGCGGGGGAAGACGCGATTTCCCTGATCCAGTCGCTGACAAGGAATCCGGAATCAGCAATCTGCGGCGGTATAGCGGCCAGCCTCGGAATATCCCTCCCGTATGTCGCCGGTCGCTGGACAAACGACTCGAATACCCGCTGGGTCAAGCAAGCCCGCACGGCTTCATCTTCCGCGATGGCCCGAGACAAGTCAGCCCAGGACGTCACCTCCGCTCCATACCAGTTTCCTGGCCATGTTGCCCCGGCACTCCCATTGAACGCGCGATAAAGCGCGATTCCACCCGGTCGACCAAGTCCTGTAAAGGCGGTACCCGCTGAAGTGATCGCGACATGGCAACCAGCGCATGGCGAGGATGTCACCTTGACCGAGTTCAGGGCGTTCGCGGACAAATCGGCGGCGCGCAGACCTGAGAAATCATGAGTTGTCGTCATTGAAACACATCGGAAACGGGAGATGAAATGAGCCCCCGCACGACTCTCCGGCCGGGTAGCGGATCCACCAAGTCGTGAGGCAGATGAGACATGGGACTGGGAAACAGCTAATCCCAAAGACGGACGCCCGTCAGCGTAATTCACCAGAAGCTCAGATCGTCCACTCCAGGCCGGAGCCCCGGACAGGCCCCATAGTGTCGCAACCGCCGGGCTCATGACCGAAGCAGACCCACTGAAAACATCCAGTAAACTGGAAGATGGATTTCGCATCAAAAACTCGAAACTCAATGCGGTCTCCGCAGCGATCCCCTTGCGGACCTGGTTGGTCAGGGTTGCTGCCAATAC
>CAWUNT010000006.1:0-17370 GCA_963923405.1 uncultured bacterium
AACTGCGGTGGTTTTCCATACAACCCCGAGCAATACAGGACATCGGAAGGGTTCACCGGCGAGCAAATGACCTTGACCAGGATTTCGCCTGGGCCGGGTTCTGGCGTGGGGAACTCAGCGACTCGAATGCTGTCTGGTCCGGAGAATTTTTCCAAAATAGCCGCGCGCATCATTGTCATTGACTCAGCCTTTGCGCGCGTTGAACCGGAGTGGCTTCTCGACCATCTTGAGCGCGCGGTAGTCGATGTTGCCCAGAACCTTGAGTTCTTTCAGCAGGCTGGTCGCCTTCGCGTCGCCCGTTTCAGTGGTTTTCATGATTTTGAGGATCCGCTGTTTCGACATCTCGCTGGTTTTTGGTGTGTCGATGTCCAGTTTCTTGCCTGTTTTCATGGCGTCTTTCAAACGCTTCTGGAACCCACCGACTTTCACTGAGAGACGACCATCCATCGAAGAAATCGACAACGGATCGATGCTACCCGCCATTTTCTCCGCCGCCGCAAGGTCGCCCTTGCGGGCCAGCGCGAGAGCCATGTTGTACGTGACAAAGGGCGCGAATGACTTCTGGTTTTGTGCTTGTCCCTTTGGCGCGGCCGCCAGCGCCTCACGATACAGGGCGATCCCACGGTCGTGATCCCCTTTCCACGCCAGCGCGACCGCGCGATTGTTGAGGTGGGCCACAATGTCCATCAGGTCGTTCAATTGCGCCATCATGGCCGCGGCTTCGTCAAGATTACCTTTCTCGATGGCGACCATGGCCTTTGTCTCGACAACCCTGGGGTTATTGGCGTCAATCCGTTCGGCGCTCGACGCCATCTCAGACGCGCGCTCCGTGTCGCCACGGTGCAGTTCTACCGTCGCCAGGTCCGCCAGCCTCTGGATGTTGATCGAGACTTCCTTGTTCGCCTTGTCGAACCACTCCGCGGAACTGTCAAAATCCCCCAGCGCGAACGCGATCTTTCCCAGCAAGTTGAAGAAATATGCGCCCGTCGCCCCAAGTTTCGCTGCCGCCTGCGCCTCAAGATAGGCATCCTCGAGTCTCGCTTCCGCCAGCATGATCTCGGCGTCCATGACCTTGCGGTGCGGCCCCGGTACCAGGATGTCCTTCGTGCTGGCAATCCATAGTTTCTTGGCGGCAGACACATTGTTTTGTCGTAGCAACGTACGGACCTTCCGGATAATCCCCTTGAAGGACGACGGCAGGTTTTCCTCTTTCACGGCGACCCGGATGTGCGTGTCGAGGGCCTCGATCGAGAGCGGCTTTTGCAGTAGCACGCCACTGCCAAGTTCTTCCAGCAGCCCGCGATCCTGCGGTCCGAGTTGCGCGCTGGAGATGATCACCGGCATGTCATGGATGCCTTTCTGGTGCATCCTTTGAAGAAGCGCCGTTCCGGACAATTTTGGCAACTTCCATTCCATGATCAGGATCGTGCCAGCATGGTGGTCGCGGATGTAGTCCCAGGCCGACTCGCCATCTTCGAACTCTGTGACATCCTTGATGCCAAGGCCATCCAGTGCGTTCCGAAGGTGGGTACGGGCGGCATCGTCGGGGTCCACAATGACGCATCGGGAGAGCCCGAAGGCGCCGAGCACGGACGTTCCGGTCTGTTCCAGGGTGGCGATCTCGTCGCGGTTGAACAAGTTGGCCTGGTCCTTGTCTTTCAAGTCAGCGACGCGCTGCATCAGGGACTTGTCCATCCAGAGCGCCTTGGTGGCGTAACGTTTCGCGGCGTCGATCTGCTTGTTGAGCGCGAGGGCGTCCGCGTAACAATAAAGGAACTCGCCGTTCTCAGGTTTGAGTTCGACCATCGCGCCGGTCAGTTTCAGCAGGCGGTCGTAAGCCTGGGTGTTGCGCAAATGAAGGCGCGCGTAATGCAACGCGACGAGATCCGGGTTGTATTCATGGCGCGTCGAGACATCAATCAGACTCGTGATCTCGTTCTTGATTGCCTCCACGGCCGAAAACTGGTCGACCGGGTGCCACGACAACAATCCTTGTTCAATCGCCAGG
Source organism: uncultured bacterium (assembly GCA_963923405.1). GTDB lineage: Bacteria > Bdellovibrionota_B > Oligoflexia > Oligoflexales > RGVZ01 > RGVZ01. The sequence continues at coordinate 2,009 of CAWUNT010000006.1, forward strand.
GGAAGTACGTAGGAATCTTCCTGCGCGGCGATGAGAGACCAGAATGTTTTGTTCAGCTCATCCGTTTCGCGCAACAAACGGCCAAGCTGCAGCGCGTTGGCCTTGTCCTCCGGGTAGAGCGTGGTCAGGATCCAGACCGGGCGGGCCTGCGGTTTTGGTTCCTCGCCGAGGAGGCGGACAATATCGTTGATCTCGGCGGCGCCGTTCACGGTCTTGAAGCCAAGCGTCTTTAAGGTGCTGGTGATCTGGCTACGCAGGGAGTTGGTCGGGTGGGCAACGATGATCGAGGCGTCTTTCGCCTCGAATAATTTTTTGAGATCCGACTGACCTGCCATTCTCGACCTTCCTTGGCCATGGGGTATCGTCACGGGACGCACCCAATGATTTTGCCTTTTCTGGAGGCCAAGGACAATGGAGTGGCTGAATGGGGCTTACTGGAATCCCTTCTCGTAACGTCCCGTCATTTCAAGGAGTTTTATCCGGTAGACCACGCCGAGGGTTGAGTTGGCCCGGATGCTCTCCAGCACCTGGTCTGTGGTGGGTTCGGATGTTTCCGACCCGGACAGCGATCCTTTCGTGGGCAGGCTGGTCTGGCTGCGCACGATGGGGGTGAGTCGGCGGAAAAGGAAGTCGAGCGCGTCGGCTTTCTCGCGGCCGCTGAGTTCCTCGAACTGGCCCCAAGCCACGACGGACCTCCAATTGGCCATGTTATCCAGGTGATCGACCTCAAAACAAACGCTGGGATTGGATCGCAGCATCTCGAGTTTCAGGCCGGGATTTGTGTGACCGTAAATCGCGCCGCCCTCGAACACATAGGTTACCGGAACGATGTAGGTTCTCCCTGCCGCGTGGCATCCTAGCCGGCCGATGTGTTCCGTCTTCAGGAGGATCTCGCAATGATTCGGATCGAGTCGTCCAATGGTCATTTCAAGCGGCCTCCGGCGGGACGATCAGAGCCATCTTTCCAAGTCGCGCCATCTCGCCGAACGGGACATTGCCAGCGCGGAATGGCTTGCGGTGGAAACTCCGGTGTTGCCCGAACACTATGAGGCCGGCGTCCCAGCCTTGTTCCTTGCTGATGGCCGTTTCAATTGTGTCCAGTACGGGCCCGTGAAGAACGGAAGCCGTATAGTGACCCTCCCGTTCCGGATACCATGTCGGTTCATCGCTGGCTCGTTCGCGCAACTGGAGTGAAAGGTCATGCTCGAGGTCCTTGAAAAACTCGGACGCGGCTTCCGGTCTCACGTGTGTTCCCTGACGTGACGCATAACGCCGCAACGCCGCCGCGAAGCGTTCACGTTGTAACGGATTCACATGCATGTGATAGACGTGCCCCGCGTCCAGGGCCTCCGCGAAATAAAAACCGGTGCGGATGGCGGAACGGGACCATGGAGTCAGGTCATCGGCGATCGCGACGGCCTGGATTTTCTCGTCAATTTTTCCGGAACCGACCACGAGCACCGGGCAAGGCGCCTCGTGCAGGACGCTGAGCAACGTGGTCAGGCGATGCTCCTTGCGGCGCCATGAGTCTTCGGGGGATCCGAGGACAAGAACCTGCGCCTGACTCAGGACGGCCTCGGCGATGATCACCTGGTTGGAAATCCCGGCGACCACGCGGATCTCGACGGAAAGATCGCCCCTGAGCCCTTTGGCGACGTCCTCCAGCTGCTGGCGCGCGTCCTCGATCTCTGCCTGCAGATTGGCTGCCATGACATCGCCGAGCGGCAGGTTCATGTTGCCTTCGATGCTGGACGTTACGTAACCGCTCCATTCACGTACGGAGTGCAGCAAGATCAACTTTGAACGGCTGCGTCTGGCGATTTCCGCGGCAACCTTGACGGTGTTGCCCATCGCCGAGTCGAAATCAACGGCGGCGACAACCGGTGTGTGCTTCAATCTTTTCTGGTCGGACATGGGACCTCCTTGCGCGATCACGCACAGAGGCAGCAAGATTGATACCGGCGCGGGACCGGCAATTTCAGGCCCAGAAGTCGTTGATGTGACCGGCGAGGCTCTCGCCCGGGCGGGCTTCGTGGATGTGATCGATCCAGTGGACGGGCAGGGAAGCCATGCTCGCGACGTCCGTGAATCGCCGGTCCATCAGGACGACAATGCCCCGGTCGTCTCCGGTCCGGATGACGCGACCTGCGGCCTGAACCGATTTTGCCATTCCGGGATAAGTGTAGGCGTAGTCGAACCCGGCGCCATATTTTTTCTCGAAGTATTCACGCATCTTCTCACGGACGGGAGTCACGGCAGGCAATCCCGGGCCGACGATGAACGCGCCGATCAATTGATCGCCGGGCAAGTCGATGCCCTCGGCGAACATGCCACCCTGGACGGCCAGCATCAATACGGTCTTGCCCGGCACTGGTGAGCGGAACCGGTCCAGCATCGCGGACGTCTCCCGCAGGGATTGTCCGGGCACCTGGGTGAGGATCTCGACATGGCCGGGGGAAAGGCGCGCGGACACCTGGTCAAGAAATGCGAAACTCGGGAAGAAAGCCATGTAATGGCCAGGCTTCATGGCGACGATGCGTTGGATCGCGGAGGCAATCTTGCCGTAATTTTGGTCCCTCTCGCGCCACAGGGTCGAGACTTGCGGGATCAGGACCGTCTTCTGGTTCCCGGCGTCAAACGGGGACGGCCATTCAATCGCCTTGTCGGCCGGACGGGTGAGCCCCAGTTCGTTGCGGTAAAAATCAAGGGGCTTCAACGTCGCGGAAAACGCGATGACACTGCTGAACTCGTCGAATTTCTCTGCGATGTATGCCGCCGCGTCGAGGCAGTGAACTTCCCACATTCCAGGTTGCGGGTTGCGCAGGAAAAAGTTGTCGCGTTCGATGGAGGCCGATAACAGCGCCGTGAAGCGCCGGACGGCGAAGAAAAGTTCGAGTTCGCGCTTCGCGTTTTCATGGTTTTTCTCGCTGGAGCTTGTGGCGTTGCTTTCATCGAGGATCGCGTCCAGCATTTTCGTGGCGAGCCGGTCCATCTTGTCCGGATCGGGATGCGCCTTGGTGCCGGTCTCCAGGATTTTTTTGAGCGCGCGGTGCCAACGCGTTCCATCGGCATCCTTGATCGCGAGGGATCCACTCCAATGGTCGCGCGCGCGGTCCGGCAAGTTGTGCGCCTCGTCAACCAGGACAACCGGGCGCGGGGCATCAAGGTCGGCGCCGGCCAATTTCTCGCGCAAGTTGTCCTCAGGACTGAACGCGTGATTGTAGTCACTGACCAGAACGTCACGACGCGGGATGAGTTGCATCGACAGCGCGTACGGACAGACTTGATGTTTTTTGGCGATGGCCCTGATCGACTGTGGCGTCAGCACGGCGCGACGCGAAAGTTTCTTCAGCAGTCCCGCGTCGGCGACTTTATCGTAATGCCCTTTCGCGTAGGGGCAGGCCTCCGGTGTGCAGTTCACTTCATCGTTCAGGCACAGCTTTGCCTTGGCTCCGAGGGTGATCGACCTCAAAGGCGCGCTTTCTGCGAGCTGCTGAATCGCGTTTTCCGCGACGGTGAACTGGCTGTTCTTGGGCGTCAGGAACGCGACCTTCGTGCCGCCCTCAAGGGCGTATTTCAGCGCGGGGAACAAGCTTCCCAGCGATTTTCCGATTCCTGTTGGCGCCTGGCCCAGCAACCGGCCCTTGGCGCGGCAGGTCGCGTTGATCTCGTCCATGAAGCCTTGCTGGCCGGCGCGGACTTCGGTGAAGGGAAACGCGAGGGTGGCTGCCAGTTTCTTTTGGCGTTTCACGAACGCGCGACGCTCGCCTTCCCTTTTGATGATGGCCTCGAGGCGTTTGATGATCCACGCCTCGAAATCCCGGGGTGTCCAGTGGCGCGCGTCGAGGGTTTCACTCTCCAGGGATCTCGCGTCGACCACGAGGAGGCGGTCAGGGATTTCCTCCGGGCCGTCGCGTGATTCCGCGCTCATCCACCGGTAACACGCGAGTTGCAGCCAGTAAGGATGATGCGGGTCCGCCTCAAGTTTCCTGACGAGACTCGCCGGGCGGTAGGTGCTCTTGATTTCGTCGTATGATCCGTCCGGGTGCAGGCCGTCAGCCCGGCCCTGGATTGTGACCTCGTCCTTGCCGATCGAGATGGTTTTTCGCAACGCGATTTCCGTGCGGTACCCGGGGATGGTGTCCTTCATGCGGGACTGGATGTTCTCGTGGATCTCGATGCCAAGGGCCGGATCCCCGAACACGTCGTCTGGCGATTCTTTGATGTCGCCGCGCGGATCGGGATCAACAAGGACGTCGTGAACGGAAAGCTGGAGCTTAATGGGCCACCTTGAAAGACGCGTATTTTTCTGAAGATACTGGACCTGTTCTGACACGAATTTCCGGTAAAGACCATCCCAGGTCTCGCGCCAGAGCCCTTTTTTCCAGTCGTACGTCCTCAGGGTGAACGGTTTCATTCCGCGGACGCCTACGGTTGTGGCCGAGGTTTTGGTATGATTTTTCTGAAAAAACCTCCAAAACCCTCTTGTCCGGAGCGCGAGATGAGATCAGTCAGGATTTTTGCCGTTTTATTGAGTGTCTTTGCCGCGATGCCCGCGTGCAGCAAAGAGAAGAAAAAAGGGAAAGTGACCGCGGCCCTGGAAAAAGCTGGTGTCGGGGAATCGATGCTTTTAGCTTCCCTCGACGGGCAGGCTGAGGCGTTGCGCGCTGGAAGCACAATTCAGAGCTTTACCCCTTCCTCGATCAAACTTCCAATTTACCGGGTCAGTTTTTGCAACGGTCCCAGCTCCTGTCATTCCGTCTATCAATGCAGCGGCAACACGGCTGAGGCGTGTGGTGTTGAACTTTCCAATATTGACGCATTTGTCGACGCGCTGAACGCCGGAGAAACTTCTTTTGGTGAAGGCGAGACCTTTGACCGTGTTGGTGTGCAGTACTGTCCGGATGAAGTCATTGGTGGCGCTGGCGGAACGCAGGAAATACGGGTGACTGGCACGGTCAAAATCCAGGGCGTAGATTACGCGACGGACCCGACGGATGGCCTGGTCGCAGGCACCGATGCAAAGGAAACCACGATCAAGGTACAGGGCGGTTGCGCCAGTTACTATCTGATCGACAACCCTGTTCGTGTCAGCGCGAATTCCACGGCCAAGGTGAGGATGTTCTATGACGCGTCATTCTCTGCCTGGGGTGGCATTGCTGGCGGGACGGTCGGGACAGACCGGGGCTACAGCCCTGGCAATTGTGCTGGATCCGCGAACGCTTATGTCTGTGTCGATGGTGGCGGGATTGTGTCCACGGCAGATGCCGCAAATCCAACGGTCGAACGTTATTTGCTGGCCAACACGGAGAACGGAGGCTCGTCCAACAGTCCGACCGCGAAGCTCTCCCTGTACTTCTCGAGCGCAGGCAATCCGATCGGCGGCATCCAGTCGTCGTATCGTGTCTCAGGAGCTGGCGTGACCTGGGGTACCTATATGGATGGAGGGTTGGGTCAACCCCTGAAAGCGGTTGACGCCACCACCGTTTCAGTCGGTGAGCCCGACGGTGATGTCATGCTGGCGAACTGGTTCAAGGCTTTCAAGCGCGAAACCCACACTGGCACGTACACGTATAGTGGCCCTGGTAATGTGGAGATGACAGGATCCTACAGCGCGACGCGCCTCTAGTGTCTTCACGGAAGGCTTGACCCGTTTTAGCCAAAGCTTAATGGGTCACCTTCTCGATGAATGCGTCGGCAGAAGCCAGAAGCGCCTTTTTTTGCGCCGGCGTCTTCTTGTTCCACGTCGCGACCATCATCGAAAGACGCGGATTCTTCTGCAGGTACTGGAACTTTTCTGACACGAACTTCCAGTAAAGACCATCCCAGGTCTCGCACCAGGGCCCTTTTTTCCAGTCGCTCATCTTCAAGATGTAATTCGATCCGCAAATATACGGTTTCGTTGCGAAAATGCCGCCATCGCTGAACTGCCCCATGCCGTAGACGTTGGGTCCCATGACCCAGTCCGAGGAGTCCACGTACATTTCCATGAACCAGCGGTGGACATCCTGTGGATGAACCTCGCAGAGGAGCATCAGGCAACTGACGATCATGAGGCGTTCGATGTGGTGGGCGTAACCGTGCTTGATGGACTTGCCGAGCGCGTCGTCCAGGGGCGGTATCCCGGTCGAGGCCGAATACCACTGCGGGCCGAGGCGCCGCGTGTGCTTGAAGAAGTTGGTCGTGTCCTCTTTCTCGCTGAAGTTCTGGTAGATCCCCCGGATGAATTCCCGCCATCCGATCACTTGCCGGATGAAGCCCTCGAGGCTGTTCATAGGCGTTTTGTGGGCCTTTGCGTGGGCCAGGGTCTTCTTTACGATGTCCTCTGGCGTCAAGAGGCCGAGGTTCATCGCCGGCGACAGGACGGAGTGGAAGAGGCTGAAATGGCGCGAGGTGATCGAATCCTCGAAACGCCCGAAATTCTCGAGCCGTTTTTCCAGGAAGTCATCCAGCCACGCGTCGGCTTGGCTGGTCGTCACCGGCAGCCAAAAGTCCGCCGACGAGCCCGGGTGGTCCGCGAACAGTTCGTCGACGGCGGCGCTGACTTCCTTGACGTGCGCGTTTGGTTTGATTGCGGGCAGGGCAGGGATCTTGATGTCGGGGTCGAGGCGTTCGCGGTTCTCGGTGTCAAAACTCCATTTGCCACCGACCGGATCGCCATTCTTGTCGACGAGGATCCCGGACTCCTTGCGGCGCTGTTCGTAGAAGGTCTTCATGAAGGGCTTCTTGGTGCGCTTCAAGTAGGCCTGGAATTCATCCCGTCCTGTCAGGAACATCGGGCTTTTCAGGACGAATTGTGGCAGGTGCATGCCACTGGCGAGTTCATGGATCCTTTTCTCCATGAACTTGTCCTCGATCTCGAAGTGGACGAGGCCCTGCCCCTTATTCGCCTTTAGAAACGCGGCGAGCTTTTCCTCAAACGTTTTTTTGCGACTCGAGGCGTCCGTGATCTTGATGTAATGAACCCGGTACCCGGCGTCGCGCGCTTCGTCGGCCCACGACCGCATGGCCGCGAGGAACAAGATGATCTTGTGCTTGTGAAAACGGTAGTACGTGCAGAGCTCCGGGTCCTCTGCCATGAAGAGGGTGACCCTGTCCCTGGGAGGCAGGTGTTTCAGCGGGAACAGCTGGTTGCCAAAAACAAGAAGGACGCCAGAGGCGTCCTTCGGCAAAGCGGTCTTCATCAAGTGCCTCGTCTCGCGGATCTTCAGGCTTTCGGAAGGTTATCCCACGCGAACGCCTCAAGTTCAACCGCATGATCGGCCAATGCCTTGATCGCCTCATCGTCGTTGTCGTCGATGCGGCTCAGGTTCTCGGCCACGCGGCGCTTGACCTGCCAAATGAAGGCATCGAGGATCTGGCGTTCCTGGATGGTCCCCTTCTCGCCTTTTTCGGCGACGGCCGAGCTGACGCGGCTGATCGTGCAGGCCAGGACGTACATGTCGATCATGATGTCGGCAAGGCGGCGCGTCGCGAACTGCTTCTCGATGATGCCTTTGCCATGCTTGCGCAAGATCCTGTCAGCCGCGCTGGCAAGATCGCCGGTCAAGCGCTCATAGGTGTCCGTGTATGACTTGAGGGCCGGATGGATCTTGCCGAACTTGTCATGCCCGATGCCGGTCGCGGTGGTGATGCGCTTGCTGGCGTACTCGGAAATCACGCCAAAGCCCTTGATCGGATCGCTGAAGACGTTGCCCAGCGAACTCGCGACATCTTTCAACTGGCGGCCGACATCGTTCATGGCCGTCAGCGCAATGAACAGGCGGAGGATGTCGTTGGTCCCCTCAAAGATCCGGTTGATGCGTGAATCACGCATGGCGCGCTCGTACATGAACTCGCGCATGAATCCGTTGCCGCCGGCAATCTGGAGGGCCTCGTCAACAGTACGCCAGAGGGCCTCGGTCGCGTAGACCTTGCTGATCGCCGCCTCGACGGCATAGTCCTCGTAACCGTCGTCGATGTTGCCGGCGACCATCGAGACGACCGCCTCGGCTGTGTAGCAATCGACGACCATGTTCCCGATCTTTTGCTTGATGAGTCCGAATTCAGCGATCGCGCGCCCGAATTGCTTGCGTTGTTTCGCCTGTTTCGTGCAGGCGGCAATCGCCTTCTTCATGCCGCCGATGCAGCCGCCGCCAAGTCCCGTGCGCCCGTTGTTCAGGATCTTCATGGCGACCTTGAATCCCTTGCCGACTTCGCCCAGGACGTTCTCGTCGGGAACCTCGACGTTCTCGAGATAGATGGTAGTTGTGCTGCTGGCGCGGATCCCCATCTTGTCTTCATGCATCCCTGAACGCACGCCTTTCATGTCCTTCGTCACGATAAACGCCGTGATCTTGCCTTCGGGCGTGTCCGTGGTCGCGAAGACCGTGAAGAAGTCGGCGATGCCGCCGTTGGTGATCCAGATTTTCTCGCCGTTGATGACCCACTTGCCGTTTTTGCGTTCTGCCTTGGTCCTGATGGCGGCCGCGTCGGATCCGGCGCCAGCCTCCGTCAGGCAGAACGCGGCGATCATTTCGCCGGTCGCGAGTTTCGGCAGGTATTTCTTTTTCTGTTCGTCATTGCCGAACAGGACGAGGCCTTTCATGCCGATGGAACTGTGGGCGCCCGCCGTCAAGGCAACGGAGCCGTCATAGATGGTCAGTTGTTGCAGGGCGCGGGAGTATCCGGTCGCCGAGAGGCCGAGCCCGCCGAATTCCTCGGGAACGATCAGGCTGAACAGGCCGAATTCCTTCATCTCGTCGATGAAGGACTTTGGCATCTCGCCCTTGAAGTCCCACTCGCGGAAGTCCTTGTCCTTGTTCTTGAGCCAGCCGTTGAGGGAGTCAAAGATGGTCCTCAGGGACTCGCCCTCTTCCTTCTTCATGACCGGAAACGGCACGATCAGGTCCTCTTCGATCCTGCCCATGCAAAGGGAACGAATGAAGCTGGCTGTTTTCTTGTCCGGTTTGGTCATGGTGTCGACTCCCTCGGGCCGGTTGCTGTTGGTGGCCACGAATTATTTTACCGGGTATCAATACCTTTGCCATAATGGTCGGTAAAATTGCCTGAATCTTAGGCATGAAGATTTGCCGAGTCCGTCGCGGCAGCGTAACCTTCGAGGAACGAACGCCTTTCCAGCTGATGCACAGCGGAGGTCCCATGGGTCACTCAAAAGCGAATTCGAGCCAGCAAAATCACGCAAACCCCCTGATCGCCGCGGCAACGTCCGGGCCGGGGAAATTGCCCGAGTATCCGAAGATTTCGCCGGAACACGTGATGCCTGCCGTGCAGTGGCTGGTGTCCGGGACTAACGGGCGCATGGCGGCGGTCGAGGCCGCACTCGGAGCCCCCGGCGCCAAATCCTGGGACGAGGTCATGGTGCCGCTTGAAGAGGTTGCCGCGACGATTCACGCCGTGTGGTCGCCCGTGACGCACCTTTTTGGAGTCTTGAACTCCCCTGAATTGCGCAAGGCGTATGACGAGGCCCTGCCCCTGATGGTGGACCTCGATTTGAAACTCGGCCAGAACGAGACCGTTTATCGTGGCTTGAAATCCTGGCAGTCGGACGCGGCGGCGTGGGGCAAGTTGTCCGCGGCACAACGGCGTATCATCGAAAAGCGCCTTCTCGCGGCGGAACACACCGGCGTGGCGCTGACGGGCGAGGCGCGGGCACGGTTCAATGAAGTCGAGAAGGAACTTTCGCAGCTGGCGACAAAGTTCTCGAACCAGCTCCTCGACGCGACCAAGGAGTTCGCGTTGAACTTGAGTTCGAGGGCTGACGTCGATGGCCTCCCGGAGCATCTTCTGGAACTTGCCGCGCATGAATACGCCCGCCGCAACAAGACAGAGCCAAACGTGAAGGACGGGCCGTGGTCCATTACCCTCGATGGGCCGAGTTTCATCCCGTTCATGGAGTTCAGCAAGCGCCCGGACCTGCGCGAAAAGATTTACATGGCGAGCATCAAGCGTGCATCCGCGGGTGAACGGGACAACAGCCCGTTGATCAACCAGATCTTGATTCTGCGCCGTGAGAAAGCCCGTTTACTGGGGTTCAAGACTTACGCGGCGCTCAGCCTGTCGAGCAAGATGGCGCCGTCGGTCGCCGAAGTCAGGGGCCTTCTGGAAAAACTTTTGAACGCGGCCCTGCCCGCGGCGCGGCGTGACCTTGAGGATCTGAAGGCCTTCCGCAAGGCGCATCCTTCGCTGGATGGCAAGCGCGCCGATGGCGCCTCGACGGAGGCGTTGTCCCACTGGGACATCGCGTTCTGGGCGGAACGGGTGAAGGAGGCCAAATACCAGTATTCCGAGGAGGAACTGCGGCCCTACTTCCCTCTTGAGCGGGTCCTCGACGGCCTGTTTGCCCTGGTCAAGAAGGCGTTCCGGATCGATGTCCGCCGCGCCGAAGGCGAGGCGCCGGTGTGGCAAGAGGACGTGCGTTTCTTCAAGATCAACGACGAGGGCGGCAAGCACATCGCGTCGTTCTATCTTGATCCATATTCACGCCCGCAAAACAAAAAAGGCGGGGCCTGGATGGCAGGATGCCTGGACCGGTGGCAGTCTCCGGCGGGCCTGCAAATCCCGGTCGCGCATCTCGTTTGCAACGGGACGCCCCCGGTCGGCGACACGCCGAGTCTCATGACGTTTGACCAGGTGCGGACGCTGTTCCACGAATTCGGGCATGGTCTGCATCATATGCTGACCGAGGTGCCGCATATCGAGGCGGCCGGCATCAACAACGTCGAGTGGGACGCGGTTGAGTTGCCGAGCCAGTTCATGGAGAACTGGTTGTTCCATGTCCCGACGTTGAAATCGCTGGCGCGTCATTACCAGTCTGGCGAGACGCTGCCCGACCATTACATCCAGAAGATCCTTGCGGCGCGCACTTACCGTTCCGGTTCGATGATCATCCGGCAGTTGCAATTCGCGTTCACCGATCTGGAATTGCACGAGGAATTTGATCCAGCCGGCAAGGAGACCGCCTTTGACGTCCAGAACCGGCACATGACGAGGGCCGGTGTCATGGCGCCACATCCGGAGAACAAGTTCCTGTGTTCTTTCAGCCACATTTTCGCCGGTGGGTATTCGGCCGGTTACTACAGTTACAAGTGGGCCGAGGTGCTGAGCGCCGACGCCTTCGCGGCGTTCGAGGAGGCTGGCCTGGAAAACGAGGCGACCGTCGCCAACGTCGGGATGAAGTTCCGCAAGGTCATCCTGGCGCAAGGCGGCAGCCGTCACCCGATGGAACTCTTTGTGGAGTTCCGCGGTCGCAAACCAGAGCCGGAGGCTCTTTTGCGGCATGAGGGGTTGGTTTGAGATTCTTCGGCTGCGCCTCAGAATGACGGGTGGTATCGTCATCCTGAGCGGAGCGAAGGATCCTCTCTTATGCCCCTTGACCTGAACAACATCCGCCTTGTCACATTCGACGTCTTCGGCACACTGCTCGACTGGCGTTCGTACGTTGAGGGATATTTCCCGTCGAAGTTCCTGCATTTCGCGCGCCTGAGCGAAGCCCATCAGGCCGACAAGGGGTCGGCCCAGCTTTCGTACGCGTCGATGTTGAAAGCAGTCGCGTATGAGTTGAACCCGGGGATGCCTGCCGTCCAGATGGACCGTTTTGCCGAAGGTTTCGGGACGGCCCCTGCTTTTGCGGACGCCAATGCCCTGCATGATTTGCGCTTACTTGCCCAGGTCGGTTGCGTGTCCAATTCTGACATGGTCCATCAGCAAGACGCGCAGCGTGGCCTTGGCCTGCACTGGGACGTGTGCCTGACGGCGGATCAACTGCGGGCCTGGAAGCCCGACGCGCGCGCGTGGGATGGGGCCGTGAATCACGTGACGAAGGAACTGGGATTTGAATTGTCACAGTGGCTTCATGTCAGCGCGTTCAGTTTTTTCGACCTGGAGCCTTGCCGCCAGCGCGGCATCCAGACTTGTTTTGTCCCGCGCCCGGGATCAGGGTCGGCGCGCGAAGCCGAACTGAGCGATCCCGACCTGATCGTGTCGGACCTGTTTGACCTGGTCGCGCGAATGCAGGCGGCAAAAGACGGGCCCTGGCGTTACCGGGTCAAGGCAACGTGCACGGACGAGGATACGGCGGAGAATTTCCTGCGCTGGATGCGCTATGAGCATGGCGCGGATTTGCTGCGCATCACAGGTTGCGGTGAATTCAGGGCGTTCAGGATTTCCGGGGTCGAGGTCAACTGCGAATACATTTTCGCGACACGCCGGGCGCTGGACCGGTATCTTGGCGGCGCGGCGCAGGACCTGCGCAAAAAGGGCCGCGAGATGTTCAGCGAGGCCGAAGTCACTTTTGAGCGCGACGAGACGCGCCTTGCCTGCCAGGGCGTCAACCGGAAGAAGCGCGACTTCGCCTGAGGAACATGAAAGATCCGCACCCGGCGATCATCAGTAATGCCGGCGGAATCAAGTAGGCGTGTTGCGCGCCAAGTTCATCGAACACAGCGCCAAGGATCACGTGAGAGAGGGCGAGGGCGATTTGCATCGTGGTCAGGATGACGACGGTCAGGCGTTGCCACGAGTCGTGATAAATGGTGCTGACGCGCGCCAGCATCATCGGGAAAAAGGGGCCGATGATCCCGGCCAGCGGGAACAGGTAAACGAGGGTTCCAGATGCGTCTCCCGGTCTGGCCAGGAAACTCCCCGCGAACATCAAAAGCGATCCGGTTACGAGTGGCAAATAAACGAGGGACTTGTAGAAACGGTCTCGCAGGAAAATCACGACCAGAAGCCGGGTAACGGAGAACGTCAGGAAAAATCCGGATGACAGGTTGCTCGCCTGCGCGAAGTCGAGGTGGAAATGGTCCATGAGAAACGATGGCATCCACATCGAAGTCAGGACTTCACCGGTGACGTAAGTCAGGAAAATCGCGACCACGAACCACTCGGTCCGCGACATCCCGTGCCAGAGCGAATTCTTTTTTGCGTCATTCGTTGATTCAGCGCTTCGTTCGCGTGTTTTTGCGTTACCTGGTCCCATCCGGCGGCTCCATGCTGCCGGCAGCGCGACAAGAACCAGCGGAACGACGAAGAGCCATGGCCAGGTAAACCCTTGCGCGAAGGCCAGTCCGGCGATGGCAGGGGCGGTCAGGGCGCCGGCTCCGTACATGAGATGCAGGCCGGCCAGCATTTTCGCGCGGCGTGCGGAACGGAGATCCAGAGTTGAGGCGGAATGGTCAGGGTCACCCGGGCGGTCGCCGCCGGTTCCTGACCCAAGGACCATCAGCAGGTTTGACGCGGTCCCGAGGCACGTCACGGCTCCGCCCAGGGGGATTGCCATCAAGGCCAGGGTTGCGGCGCTGTTGACTTGAAGGGCGAGAATGGCGGTCAAGATCATCAGCGCCGACGCGAAGTAAACGAGACCACGGATCCCGTGGCGATCCTCGATGCGGAGCAGTTGCGTGTTGAAGATCGCGCCTGCGATTCCGGCGACGGTCAGAAGCATGCCGCCGGTGAGCGCGAAACTGATCCCGAGTTCGTTATGCAGGAGCGGGATGAGGCTGGCCCGCAGGTTGTCGGTGAATGCTGACGCCAGCATCAAAAGAAACGCGGATATGACGAGCGTCTTGCGTTTTGGGTTCAAGTTCTTGCGCCGGGACGGTTGAAGGAATCGTTGAAGGAAATGTTCAGTCCGCAGGCGAGCGCGATCGCGACGGCGTCGGTGGCGTCGAACGGGAGCTTGCCCTTGTCGAAACCCAGCAGGACTGTGACCGCGCGGCAAACGTCTTCCTTGGACGCGGATCCCTTGCAGGCGATCGTGCGTTTAACTTCAGCAGGTGTGATCTCGAAGATCGACAGGCCATGACGGCGCACTGCAGCCAGGATGGCGCCCCGGGCCTCGCCGAGTTTGATGGCCGAGGCGGCGTTGATCCCGTGAAAGGCTTTTTCAATGGCGCAGTGGGTCGGGGCCATCTCCCCGGCCAATCCGTGGACGGCCTCGTGGATCAGCCCCAGGCGTTCGGGCAAGGTCAAGTCCGCCTTGGCCTTGATGACGCCGGCGTCCACGACCTCGAAATCCCGTGGCATCCGGGGGCGGGCGATCTTTCCGCGGAGGACAGCAAAACCGACGACGCGGGATCCCGGGTCGATTCCAAGAATCACTGGAAAATCAGCGCCTTGCGATTTTTTTTGGTGCGTGTTCACGCCTGTGGAAATCCCGTGGATGAATTGGTCTGACTGCCGCCTGTGGTGCTTGCCTCTGGAAACTATAGATCAATCGGGCGTTTTGTGAAAACAAGGACTCCTCCTCATATTCCCCGGGGAATATTGGGGGATGAATGTCGAGGTGGAAGTCATGACATATGGAGTCGCCCCTGCGGGGTTCCCGCGAGCCCGTCCGCGCCGCCTGCGCCGCGCGCCGTTCGTCCGTGATCTCGTGCGTGAAACATCCCTCGACATCAAAGACCTGATTTATCCCGTATTCGTCGTCGAGACGCCCGCCGGCGAAACCGACATCGCGTCGATGCCCGGCATCCGGCGCTGGAGCCTCGACAACCTGACCCGCCATCTGACCGGCGCCGTTGAACTTGGAATTTCCGCTGTCGCGATTTTCCCGGTGATCGATCCGGCCCTGAAATCGGTCGACGGTCGCGAGGCATTCAATTCCAAAGGCCTTGTCCCGCGCGCCGTCGCTCGTTTGAAAAAGGAATTTCCGGACCTGGGCCTGATCACGGACGTTGCCCTCGACCCATACACCAGTCACGGGCAGGACGGCATTGTCGACGCATCCGGATACATTCTCAATGACATCACGGTCGATGCCCTCGCGCGCCAGGCTCTCGTTCAAGCCGAGGCGGGAGCCGACATCGTCGCTCCTTCCGACATGATGGATGGCCGTGTCGGCGCCATCCGTCACGCCCTCGAGGAAGGTGGATTCAGCAACACGATGATCCTTTCTTACGCGGCGAAATACGCTTCGGCGTTTTACTCGCCGTTTCGCGACGCCGTCGGGTCTGCCGCGGCCCTGGGCAAGGCCGACAAGAAAACCTACCAGATGGATCCCGCCAACAGCGCCGAGGCCCTTCGTGAAGTCGCCCTCGATATTGCCGAAGGCGCTGACATGGTGATGGTAAAACCGGGTCTTCCCTACCTCGACATCATCCGCCGCGTGAAAGACGCGTTCGATGTTCCCGTCCTCGCCTACAACGTCAGTGGCGAATACGCGATGGTCAAGGCCGCCGCGCACGCGGGTTTCATCGACGAAAAATCTTGTGTGCTGGAGTCGTTGCTGGCGTTCAGGCGGGCAGGGGCGGACGGCATCCTGACGTATCACGCCGTGGATGCCGCCCGCTGGATTTCTTCTTGATCAGCGGTTGAGACTGTCTCTTATACACATCTGACGCTGCCGACGATACTCCTTGTGT
>CAWUNT010000007.1:0-16581 GCA_963923405.1 uncultured bacterium
GGGCTCGGAGATGTGTATAAGAGACAGAGATACCGCAGGCCGCCATGAATCAGTTTCGTCGAGCGGGAACTTGTCCCGTGCCCTAAAGTGTTCTTCTCGAGCAAGTGGACGTCCTGCCAACCCCGTGACGCCATGTCGTGCAAGATGCCAACGCCATGAATCCCGCCACCCAGGATCAGGACCCGGACCCGTTGGGGCAATGGCTGCTGAAACATGAGGCATCCCCGGTGATGGCGGCCGTCCCGCTTGGAGTATCGGCGCTTGATGAGGGGACCGTGGACGACCCGCGGACCCTGCCGTATGATTATAACTTCATTGGCATTATAAATCTCTTGCCGCGAATTTTCAGCAAAGGCGACAGGAAGTGTCCATGCAGAGACCAGACAGGTTTTTCTCCCACGCCGTGATCGAGGCCCGCAGCGTCCGCTGGCTCCCGATCTTTTGTCAAAGCGGCATCCTGCTCGATTTGAGCCAGGCCGGCTTCAAGATCGAAATCATGGGCGCGGTGAAGCACAAGGCGGGAGATCGTTTCTGGCTGCACATCCCGCTTGCCGGTTTCGGCATTACCGAACTGTCTGCCCTGGACTTGCGTGCCGAGGTGAAATGGATCGATCCGGAACTGAGTCGCATGGGAGGGGTTTTCATCGACACGGACTCGAGCTCCAAAGAACTTATCGATCGGATGCTCGGCAAGTTGTCGAGTCAGCCAAAAGCCAAAATGTGAAACGGCCATCGTCGTTGAACGCAAGCGGAGTCCAAGGAATGACTTTCAAGTACAGCACCAGTCCACTCACAGGTAACAGGGTCCCGGTCATCATCGAAGGAGCGCGCTCGCCCTTTGTGAAATCATTCGGGGCATTTGCCGAGAGCGATGCCCTCGAGCTTTTCAGCAGGACCATTGACGGCCTCGTCAGGAAAGCAGACATCCCGGTCGACGCCTATGAGGAAATCATCTGCGGCGTCGTCACCCCGCAAGTCAAGAACACCAACGTCGCGCGCGATACCATCCTCAACCTTGGATTGCCGTATCACATCCACGGTTACTCGCTGAACCGGATGTGCACCAGCAGCCTCGAAACAATCAGCAACGCCGCCAAGAGTGTCATGGCCGGACAAGCACGAATGATCCTGGCAGGTGGAGTTGATGTCCTGAGTGATGTCCCGATCACATACACCCGGGAAGCCCGCAGGTCCCTTCTGCAACTCAACAAGGCAAAGTCAACCGGTGACAAAGTGTCCGCCATCGGGCGTTTCATTCCGAAGGCTCTCGCGCCGAAACCGCCTGGCATCACCGAACCCCTGACCGGCATGTCCATGGGAGAGCATGCCGAGATCATGGCAAAGCTCAACGGGATCTCAAGAAAGGACCAGGACGCGTTCGCTGTTCTTTCCCACCAGCGCGCCGCCGCCGCGGAGGAGTCCGGGAAATTCAGGAAAGAGATTGTTCCGGTATGGCCATCTCCCTCATTCACTACCTGCGTTGAGAAGGACAACATCATCCGCCCTGATACGACCATGGAAGGGCTGTCCCAACTTCGACCGGCATTTGACAGAAAATACGGCACCATCACGGCGGGAAACGCCTCGGCCTTGACCGACGGGGCCGCTGCGGTCGTTATTGCTGATGAGGCCTACGCGCGGAACCTCGGGCTGAAGCCCAAGGCTCGTATCCGGGATGTCGTCTTTGTGGGCGTGAATCCCTATGAGCAGTTGCTTATCGGACCAGCCCTCACGATCCCCATGATCCTCATGCGCAACAAGCTTGGCATTACGGACATCGACTTGTTTGAAATTCACGAAGCCTTCGCCGCGCAGGTGCTCAGTTGCCTCCGGTCCATGGAATCGGCTGACTTCTGCTCGCGCCATCTGGGGCTGGCCAGCGGATTTGGTTCAATCCCCCAGGAAAAGATAAACGTCAACGGCGGGGCAATCGCGATCGGCCACCCATTCGGCGCTACCGGCGCGCGCCTTTTGACTTCGATGACAAACGAACTACAGGTTCGAAAAGGCAAGTTTGGAGTTATCGCGATCTGCGCGGCCGGCGGCATGTCGGGCGCGATGCTTGTCGAGATGATCGAGGGGGCATGACCATGGCTAAATTTTTCAATTACCAGACTGGAAACGATGGCGTCGCCATCCTGACTTTTGATCGCCCCGACAAGGACATGAACATCCTTTCCGAGGCCGTGTTGCGCGAGTTGAACGACCACCTGGACCATTTCGCGGCGGATACATCAGCCAAAGGGATGGTGATAACCAGCGGCAAGGAAGATCAATTCATTGTCGGCGCGGACATTACTGAGATCCAGAAGCTTAAAACCGAGGAAGAGGCGACTTTCGGCGCGTCGATGATGCAGGCGCTCTTCAGCAAGATCGCGGGATCTCAAAAGCCGGTCGTCGCCGCGATCAACGGTACATGCCTCGGAGGTGGCCTCGAAATGTCTCTGGCCTGCGCGTGGCGTGTCGCCAACGCGAACCCGAAGACAAAAATGGGCCTGCCCGAGATCCAGCTTGGCGTGATTCCTGGCGCTGGCGGGACTCAGAGATTGCCGCGTCTTGTCGGCATCCAGGCCGGCCTCGACATGATCCTCACCGCCAAGCGGGTCGATGGCGGGCGTGCGCTGAAAATGGGATTGGTCGACGCATGTGTCCCGGACCGGATGCTACTGGATGTGGCGCGTCAATTCGCGTTGAAGGGAAGGCGCCCTCGTCGTTTCCGGGCAACACCAGCGACATTCCAGCAGAAGATGATGGCCTCTGCTCTCGAGGCAAATCCAATCGGCCGTCGTTTTGTGGCCAAAAAAGCCCGTGAAATGGTCATGAAGACGACCAAGGGATTTTATCCTGCGGCATTCAAGGCCATTGATGCAGTCATCGATGGATTTGACCTCCCGATCGACAAGGGGCTTGAACTGGAGGCGAAATCTTTCGGTGCGCTGGCGCAAACGCGCGTTTCGAAAAGTCTGATCCACCTGTTCCATGCCACGACAGCGGTCAAAAAACATCCATACAAGGACGCGGGTAAAGAGCGCTTCTCCGGAAGCGAAATCCGGTCGGTCGGCCTGGTCGGTGCGGGATTCATGGGTGCGGGAATAGCTACTGTGTGCGCGGACAAGGGCATTCGCGTCCTGTTCTCCGATCCCAGCACGGAATCACTCGGCAAGGCGCTGGCACATGCGGCAGCCTTCTTCGGCAAGAAGCTGCGCCGCAAGCGCATCAAGAAGTTCGAGTTGGAACGGCGCCTCGCCCATATTTCACCGGCAACCTCGCCGGCGGGTTTCAATCACTGCGATATCGTCATCGAGGCAGTTTTTGAGGACGTCAATCTCAAGCGCAAGATCCTTGCGCAGCTTGAATCGCAGAAGGTGCATGACGACTGGATTTTCGCCTCAAATACATCCGCTTTGCCGATCCACGAGATCGCCGCCCAGTCCAAACACCCGGAAAGAATCCTTGGGATGCACTTCTTCTCGCCCGTCGAGAAGATGCCCTTGCTTGAAATCATCACCACCGAAAAGACTGCTCCATGGGCCGTCGCAAGGGCCTTCGAACTTGGTAACACGATGAACAAGCAAATCATCATCGTGAAGGACGGTCCGGGATTTTACACAACGAGGGCGTTGGCATTCTTCCTGGCCGAAGCCTCACTGGTCCTGTCTGAAGGCGCGAAGATCGAAGCGATCGACGGGGCACTCACGGCCTTTGGCTGGCCAGTCGGGCCGATCACGCTCATGGATGAGGTGGGCATTGACGTCGGGGCCCACGTGCTCGAGACCATGGACAAGGCCTTCCCGGACCGGCTCAAGTCGCCGCCTGGACTGGACGTCGTGAAATCTTCCGGGCGACTCGGCCGTAAAAATGGAAAGGGTTTCTACCTCTATACGGATGGGAAAAAAGGCGCGCCCGATCCCGAAGTTTACAAATTTCTGGATCCGAAAAATGCGGTTAGCGCCAACGCCTCCGCAGAGGAAATCGCGACTCGTTGCACCATGGTGTTCATCAATGAGTCTGCCAGGTGCCTGGAAGACGGTATTTTGCCCTCGGCTTACGAGGGAGATGTCGGAGCTGTGTTTGGCCTCGGATTCCCGCCGTTCCTCGGCGGTCCCTTCCGGTACGTCGATCACCTCGGAGCGCAAGTTGTGGTGGAAAAGTTGCGCGAACTGGAGTCGCGCCACGGGGCACGGTTCAAGCCAGCCAAAATCCTGGTCGACCACGCTCAAGGCAAGAAATTGTTCTTCCCGGATGAGGCCTAAGCGCGCCCGGCGCGCCAGTGCCTGAAAGATGCCGCCACTGAAGAGCCTGTGATCACGCCGACCATCAGGCCTCCGGCGACGTCCACCGGATAATGAACACCGAGCCAGACACGGCTGAACGCGACGAGCAGCGCGGCCGTCGCCGCAGCGGCGATCCAGCCTCGCCTTATCACATGAGAAAATTGAAACATCACCGCGGCAACCGCGCCCGCGTTGACCGCGTGGTTCGAAGGAAATCCGTAAAGACCGCCACAACGGCCTCCCGGCAGTAAAACGCCGGCGAGCTCGTGACAGGGTCGCCATCTCGCGACCCAGGGCTTGAGCACGTATGCGCAAAATGAATCTGAGACCGCGATGGCAACGACGAGCACAGCGATGATTCGCCAAAGCTCCCGGTCTTTCCAGATCGCGGCGCGAATGACCGTCAGCGCCAGCAAAACTGCCCAAAGCGAATGGCTTGAAACGACCATCATCAACCCATCCAAGACGGGATTGCGCAGAGCGTTCTGGTTGATGATCGCGAAGAGTTGCCGGTCAAGGCCCAGCAGATCCAAATACCGACTCCAGCGTCTGAATCCAGCGCGGCACAACTTTTGGTTGACCGGCCAGCCAATTATTGATAGTCCCTGATATCAATAACAAATTCGGCAAAAACGGGAAAGGCTCACTTGCTGCGCAAGCAAGCAGTGGCAGCGGGGAGCTTCACGGGTTCAGGTCGTCGGCGACTTTGCCATAAAAGTCTGCCTTGACGCCCTCGTCCCGGATTCGTCCACCCATGAACAACTCCGCGTCGCGAGAAAATTTTACGCGCGGCTGCGCTGGAGCGCCGTTCACTGAAAGGCGATCGAACCGCAGACGCTGCGGCACATAACGCGTCACAACCTCCCTCTTTACTCTTGGGGTCGCGCGCGCAGGCTCGGCGTCCTCGCGGCCAACGATCATTGTCGGCGTCTTGATGGTCTTGCCACTAGGATTGGATCGCATTGAGTCCGGCTTGATCGAGACGGGAGCACCCGGGTCCTCACCGTCAACAACATAGGTTTTCGGACCTGCGGCGTGGGCTGCGAAGCAATAACTCGCCATCTGAAATACGAAAATAACCGCAACGGCCTTTCTCATTTGACCCCTCCCAACCTGACTTTCAATTCAGATATCGGAGGAAATTACGCGGACTTGACCGTCGGGATCCTCAAACTTCCACTGGTTCTGCCGACACCCTGAGGGAAGGGATTGTTCAGGGGGCTTGATTTGATTTTTCTGAAAATCCAATCAGAAAATGGAGGCCTTTCGAGGGTCGCCATCAATCACTTTCCGGTCACGATCGGGCGCGATCCAGGAAACCAGATTGCGATCCCTGATGACCGTATTTCCCGTTTTCACGTGCGAATCAAACGTCGGGGAAGGCTCCTGATCGTCGAGGACCTGGACTCTCGAAATGGAACCTTCATCAACGGAGACCGGATCGTCAACGCGGTAGTCCGCACTGGCGACAAGATCCTGATCGGCAGCACCGAGATCGTAGTCTTTTCTTCCGAGGCCGAGATCTCCCTCGAACAGCGCACGCTCGATGGTCAGGGACTTGAGAAGGGACCGGAAATCACCGTCCAGCCGGCACGCACTGGCGAAAATGAGCCGGACATTGTGCCGTCCGCGCGAATTCCCCTGCAACCCGACCCGGGTATTCCGTTGCCAGGGCGGGTCACCCAGGCCATTTACGAGGCAGAGGGCGACATGCTCCTGAGTCGCTCAGGAGACGACGCGGGACGCACCATACTGAAGGCGATTCACCGGTTACTGCCATGGATCAGGCGGTCCGCTATTTTCCAGTGGCACCCCGAGTCCAGGAAACTGACTCCTCTTGCGACGCGGGGTCAAGACGCCTCAGGATACGTGACTGTCATCCAGAAACCACTTGAGGATGCCATCAACAGGGTCTGCGGAATCTATGTCGGCCAGAAGCAAGAGGGCGCGACGCCCGGGCGAACGCAGGCTCACCAGGAGTCCGCTCGATTTGCGTTGCCACTCGTCAGTCACGAAAGAATCACGGGACTGCTTCATATCGAGGCGGACCCTGCCCAGATCCAGGATGCGCATCAACAGATACAGCCGGCACTGGCGCTGCTCGAGCGGGTTGCCGCGACTCTTGAAAACTTCATGCTGCGCAATGAGCTCGACAGCTGGCTGATCGGTGTCATTGACACGCTGGTAGCCACCATCGAGGCCAAGGACACTTACACTCACGGCCATTCCGAACGGGTCAGTCGTTACAGCCTCGCTATCGCAGATGAGCTCAAACTCGGTCGTGACCTCAAGCGCCAACTTCTCATCAGCGCACTTTGTCATGACATCGGAAAAATCGGAGTTCCAGACGCGGTCTTGAAGAAGGCATCGTTGCTGTCCACGGAGGAGTACCTGGAAATGAAGCTCCATCCCGTCCTCGGAGCTGAGATTGTCCAGAGACTTCCTGGGTCCGCGCGTTTCCTGTCCGGGATCAAGTATCACCACGAAAGATGGGACGGATCCGGATATCCGGACGGACTTCGCGGAGAGGATATTCCCTTTTTCGGAAGGATCGTCGGAATATGCGATGTGTTCGACGCCATGGTTTCGGGAAGGGCTTACTCCGGTTTCATGGACCAATCCGATGCTGTCGAGCGGTTGCAAGAGGAGAAAGAGCTCTTTGATCCGGAAATATTGAAGGCTTTCAATCGCGCCCACGACCGGGGAACCCTGACGATCAAGACATCAACCCGGCAAAACCGGGGTGAGCAGGAACGCTCCCTCCTGAAGATAGAGATTGAGGATTCAGCAAAAGAGGGCCGTAAACGTCGCTAGATCAGCCTGTTGACCAACCATCCCGCCAACCACACCGGTTCCGGCCCGTTTTGCGATACAATGGAAGAGTAACCGTACTGTCATTTCACGGCTTTATCACTCCTGGAGAGATGCCATGTGGGCTGAACTCGCGCTGAGTTTCAAACAAGGCAACATCTATGTGTTGACCATGTTTGCGATCGGATTCGTCGCCGCGGCTGTGTTCTTTGAACGACTTGTGATGGTCCAGTTTGTCTACAACATCAACTTCGACCGCTTTCTGCTCAACATCCGTCGCGCCATCGCGGCCGAGGATTTGGACCGCGCGGTGTCCCTCTGTAAAAACGCGGGCCACACATCGCTGCCACTGATCGCGCTGAAAGCGCTGGAGGCCGCCGAAGCGGATCCAACAACCGTTCGCGGGGCAATCGAAGAAGAGACCATTCATTTCCTCCCGCGACTTGAGGCAAGACTGACCTTCCTGCCAGCTCTCGCGACCCTTGCCATGCTCGTCGGAGTGCTTGGGACACTGGATGGCATCTGGTCCACTTTCCATTCCATCGATGTCCTTGATTCGGCGAAAAAGCAGGCGACTGTGGCCAAGGGACTGGCGGGAAGTCTGAATCCGATGGCGATGGGCATCCTGATTTCCGCGCTGACGATTTTCGCCCAGCAGATCCTCAAGGGCTACGCGATTCGGGTCATAGAGAGAATCCACCTTGGAGTCTCTGTCCTGAATAATCTTCTCGTCCCGAGTGAATCGACCGCGTTTGTCCCGATCGCTGCCGCCGGGATGGCTGGTGGATCCAGTGGCGCGACCGTCGCTGCCGCGACCGCCGGCGCCGCGGCAGGACACGATGGTGGCAAGGGGGCTGAAACCGCAGCAGGAGCAACAGCAAATGCAACTCCAGTCGTCACTGCAAGCGAAGATATCAAGGACGAAGAAGAAATTATCTAAGCCGGCAAGCCTCGTCCCGGGAATCATCGCGCTGACTGGCATGGCAACATGCCTGGCAGGTTACATGGCGCTGGTCATGGCACCTGGGACATACTCCGTCGTTTCAACGGAATTTCCCGTGGTCCCGGCAGCGATCGATGATCCGTCCCTGCACAGGTTCACCGAACGCCCCGGACACTTCATCAAGGCAACAACCCCGGCGGTTGTACTTACGATGGACGCGTTGTTCCTTGGCGACATGGACTCTTTCTCGGAGCGCTACCTGGACTCGCGGAGCAAGATCAGAATCGGCCACCGGGACCGGTCGCCGCAGGTTGGCAAACTGATGGTGACCATGAAGCGATGGATGGAAACCAGAAAACAAACACGCGGCTGGCGCAACGAGGGGATCCTTGTTTTTGCTCCAGCCAGCAACATGCCCGCGGCCATCGTGATCGAAGTGATGAACGCGCTGAAAAACGAAGGCTCATTTGAGAAAGTAATCCTTGCTGGCGGGCTGATATGATTTTGCCAGGGAAAAAACGTGTTCGTTTGTACCAGGAGGCGGTTGACCGCACATCGTGGCGATTGACCCACGACCTGCTCAGCGACACGGGTAGTGGGCTCGTCCCGGGGCTCGTCATGGCATTTGCCGTGGTCATGATTGGCCTCGGTTGCGCCGTGAAGGCATTTGAGGCTGCCAACCCGCGACTTTCCTATCCTGCAAGTCCGCTTGCGCTGGAGGCGGAGAGCGATGACGCCGGGCGAGGGATCTGGTTCTCGATGAGCGCCCTCGGCGAGAATATTCACGTTACGACGGACGAGAAGAAGACGTTCGAGTGGCCGTTGGATCCCGAAGAAGCCCTTGAGAGCAAAGGCTACAGGGAATTCAGGGAGTTCCTTGACGCGAGGCGTAAAAGGATTGTCGAAGACATGGTGTTGTCCATGGATCGCGACAGTATCGAGGCCAAGGCCCGCACAATTGTGGCGCTTGACGAGACCTTGACGTATGCGCACTTCAAGCCGGTAATGCTCGCCCTCGCGAACGCCGGAATCAGGTCTTACGGTTTTGAAACAAGATCAGACGGGGAATAACCGGTTGGCTGCGGCAAAGTCAAAAAGCATGATGCTCTATGTCGAAGTGCTGCAAAACGGCGCGCGCGTCGCTTCCGTTGAGCGCCGCCTCGGCCACACAGGCCACATTTGGATCAGCGGTGGAAATTCAGGCCCGCTGCCGATTCCGCTCTACGGTGACCGCGCCAATACGGATCTCTTCCATTCACGTGGTGGCAAGACTTTTCTCGAGCTCGACCGCTTCTGGGTCGGATTCCTTGTCTCAAGTGGCGAAGTGTTTCAGGTTTCACGGAAACATCGCCCTGCGGGTCCGCTGGAAATCAGGAAGGGCGACTACGGCAGTTTGTCCAATGGGGACCTGACGCTACTTTACCGTGCCGGGCCAAAGCCGAAACAGGTACAACCTGCCATTTTGAAGGCGTATCGCCCTGGCCTCTTCACTGGAGTCATCCGCGACCGGATGGAGATACCATCGTCAGCGTACGCTTTTGTTTTGGCGACACTTCTGCTGGGTGGATTTGGCCTGGGATTGCTTCGCCATCCCGGTTTGCCGAACATGAGATTCGAAAACCTCGAGCCTGAGTTCAATCTCCCGTTCATTGCCCCACAACATTTCGAGACGGCGCCCGAGGCATTGCAGAGCAATCTCGTGCGCTCGAACCTCACGGCCAGCGTCGTGAACTTCTACCGGTCTGTGATTTCCGCCCTCACGGGTGAGGGTAAGGACGCCGACAAGATGACTTTCCCCCAGACGAGGCAATTGGCCAGCAAGGCCTACGGAGACTTGCGGCGCGAACTCGCCGAAATGCGCTCTGCCCAATCCAGGGAGACCGCCGCTGTCCTGAAAAGACCGGCGACAGCGATCATGGCCATCCCGGCCACGGAAGGAATCACGATTTCCGGTGAAGTCCAGCGCCTTCAGGACAAAATCGACATTTATCAAAAAGGCCTGCGCAGGAACCTGGAAATGAAACGGAAGGTTGGCGGCCTCTTCCCGAAAGACACCGATTACAACTTCGATGCCTACCGGGATATCAAGCCAGGACAAAAGGGCATGCTTAACGAGAAAGCCCTCGCGGCTCTCGCGAAAATCCGCCCTTTTGCCGAGATGACTGATGAAGAAGCCATGTATTTCTCGGCGATGACCACAGGACAACTGGCCCGGGCCTACGGGAAATCCCTGAAAGCGGCGACGACCGGCCCACGCGACGCCAAGGCCAGCTCAGTGTCGCTTCCAGTCGGATTGTCTTCAAAAATCGCCTGG
This sequence comes from uncultured bacterium, assembly GCA_963923405.1. GTDB lineage: Bacteria > Bdellovibrionota_B > Oligoflexia > Oligoflexales > RGVZ01 > RGVZ01. The sequence goes on from CAWUNT010000007.1 coordinate 10,343, forward strand.
GCGACGTATACGTTCGACCCTGATGCGATCTTCGACGATGAAAAACTTGACGCCCTTCAGGGCTCAAGCATTGACCCCAAAGCCGTCAAAATCGAGAAGGTTGTTGAGCCCCTCATCGGTGAGATCGATCCATCGCTGGTTGAATCGACAATCCAAAAATACCGTTATGAATTGCAGGCTTGCTTTGAAGGAGCCCTGAAACGGGACAAATTTACGCGGGGAGCCATGGAGTGGCGCTGGCGCATTGATTCTACTGGCCGCATGAACGCCCTCGAGCTGGTCAAGTCAAACATCAATGACCCGAACATGGCACGCTGCGTCCGCCAGAAGATGAACGCGTGGAAATTCCCCAAACCCCGCCGGGGCAGCGTTGAGATCACCTATCCGTTTGAATTCAGTCCGTCCCGCGGCTAAACTCAGGCCCAGAATGAGCCGCCAGAACGAGAGCAGGGGCCTGCCTTGAATCCCTCAACCAATGAATCGAACCTGAGTCCTGATCACGACAACGACCGTGTGAGGATCATTCCGTTTGGCGGATGTGGTGAGTTCGGAATGAACCTCACCGGATACCTTTTCCGCGACAAGCTTTTCATTGTGGATTGCGGGGTCATGTTCCCGGATCCATCAAAACTGGGTATTGACGCCATCTATCCGCGTGTCGATCCCTGGTTTGAGCAATTCGGCGGTGTTCACGCGTATCTGATCACCCACGGGCACGAGGACCATATCGGCGCGCTGCCATACGTCCTCGACCGTTGGCCGGCACCTGTTTACGCGACTCCTTGGACCGCGAGTTTGATTGAATCCAAGTTTGAGAGGCGCAAAGTCGCGGGAAGGTTCCCGGTGACCCGGGTCACCCCGGGCGACCGCATCCACTTTGAAGATGTCAAAATCGACTGGATACCGGTGAATCACTCCATTCCGATGGCGTCTGCCTTGTACATGGATTTCGATGGAAAGACCGTTTTCCACACCGGTGATTTCCGGATCGATTTTGAGCGTCAATATGAACCACCCATGGACCTTGACCGGATCCGGAAGATCGGCGACGCCGGCGTTGATTTGCTGCTTGCCGACAGCACCAACTCTCATCGAACTGGTCTTGGTCCCAGTGAATTTTCCGTACTTGAGCCGCTGGGTGGATTGATCGCGGACACTCCTGGCGCGGTCATCATTACGACATTTGCCAGCAATTACTGGCGTGTGAAATCGATCGCGAATCTCTGCGCCAAGTTTGGAAAACGCCTCCTGATCCTTGGCGGCGGATTTGACCAGGCCATCAGGATTGCTGATGAACTTGGATTTGACCCGCTGCCAGACGGCATCATGGCCCCGCAAGATCAAGTCGGGCTCGGAAATATCCCGCGCGATAAACTGGTGGTCCTTGCGTCGGGAAGCCAGGGCGAATGGCGATCCTCACTCTCCCGCCTGAGCAACGATGAGCACCGGGGGTTCAGGGTTGCTCCCGGAGATACCGTGATCTTTTCGTCGCGGATCATCCCCGGCAACGAGAAAAGCGTCCTGTGGCTCATGAATAATTTCCAGCGCCGCGGCGTACGCGTGGTGACTTCGCGGGAAAATCCCGGCATCCATGTCAGTGGCCACGCGTATCGGGGCGAGATCAAGACGCTGGTCGAACACTTACGGCCAAAAACTTTCATCCCGATGCACGGGACCTTTACACACCTCGACGCCAACGAGAGCATCATCTCCGAACTTGGGTTAGAGGATACCGCGACACTACTGATGGAAGACGGAGACATTGTCGACCTGACCAGCGCCGGGTGTGATTTTTCCGGGCGAATTGAAGTCGAAACTCTTTTCGTGGACGCCGATTCCCACGCGTCAATGACAAAGGATGTCTTGCGCGAAAGATTAAGGATTGGCGAAGGTGGTTGCGCGTTCGTAACGGGAGTTTTCGACGCCGGCGGTGGTCGATGGCTGCGATCGCCAGAAATCATCCTCCAGGGGATCGAATTCCGACCCGAAGAGGGACATGCCGGTCCCGTGGACAAGACGCTGTGGCTCGAGGAAGCATCGATGTATGTCGCCGACGCGGTGATCCGGCTCGCTTCGCAGCAACCTGGAGCCACTCCCTCCGACATAGACGAGGAAGCACGCCTTACGCTTCGAAGGCTGCTTTTCGGGTCACTCAACCGCAAGCCACAAGTATTCGCGCGGGTGCACTGCCTGGGATGAAAGACCTCCTCATTGTATCGGCAGCGGAATTCGAGGTGCGGCCTTTGCTCGCCATGCTCGGCCGCCGCGGAATCGAAACCAGCAATCTGGAGGTTGGCATCGGCGCTCTCGAGGCCGCCTCGCGGGCGCCCGGTATCGCGGCGAAGGCGAGGGGAAAGAATGTTCTTTTTGTTGGGACGGCCGGGACATTTGGCGAGTTCAAGGAGCCCTGGTTGTGCACCGCGAGTCGCGTCGTCTGGATGCCCGCATGCGAACGTCTCGGAATTGGATATGGCATCCCCCGAGGTACAATCCATCAGGCGAAATTACCGGACCCTTCGCGATTCGCTAAAGGCCTGCCTGCGATGACGGTTCTTTGTTCCCCCAGCATCAGTCTCGACAACCGTTTTGACGAGTCAGTCCGCGCCAGACTTGATCCGCCAAATTGCGTCGAGAATCTGGAGTTGTACTCCTGCGCGCGCGCAATCATGGCAACGGCCGCCAGTTTCGAAGTGCTGATGACCATCACCAACGCTGTTGGACCGGGCGCCCACGAGGAATGGAAAGCCTGGCATGAGGTCGCAGCAGAAATGACGGCCACCTGGATTGAGGGAAATTCATGAAACTTGAATTGCTGAAAAAAAGAGTCCTCCTTGAGACGATCCCGTTCAACGTCGAGGAAATCAATATCAAGTCAGACCGCGGTGAGGCCCGTCATCCATACTATCGCCTTGATTGCGCGGACTGGGTGAACATCCTGCCGGTGACAATCAACAACAAGGCCCTCCTCATCAGACAGCCCCGGGCAGGCGTCCTTGGTCCCGTCCTTGAAGTACCCGGAGGCATGATTGATCCGGGCGAGAAAGATCCGACAATGGCCGCGTTGCGCGAGCTTGAGGAAGAGACGGGGTACACTTCCCAGAGATTGCTGCCCCTTGGAAGCATCAATCCGAATCCGGCGATCATGACGAATCGCTGCCATTTTTTCCTCGCGCTTGGTTGCCACTTGAACCCGTCAAGAAAACATTTTCCTGATGCGGAGGAGTCGATTGAGATTGTCGAGACGGAATTGAGCGATCTGGACCGGCTGGTGCGCTTCGGGGAGATCAATCACGCGCTTGCCGCCTTGTGCATCATGCTGGCGTCGAAATACGTCAATACGGGTGGATCCAAGTGAGAAGAAAAGTTGAAGCGATGGGGGCCACCGACGTTGGCCGGATCCGCCAGACAAACCAGGATGCCTTCATGGTGGACCTCAACGATCACCTTTTCGTGGTTGCCGACGGCATGGGTGGACACGCCGGAGGCGAGGTCGCAAGCCGTATTTGTGTCCAGGAAATTGCCAGTTACGTTCACAGCCATGAACGGATGTTCAAGGGCTGGTCCGGCAAACATCCGGATTCAAGGCTCGGCAGCATGTTGGCAGAGGCCATCAACCACGCTTCAATGAAGATTTACGAAAAGGCCCTCGAGGAACCGGATCTCAAGGGCATGGGGACCACGAGCACGTTGCTCATGGTCATGGATGGCTTCGCTTACTGCGCGCATGTCGGGGACAGCCGCCTGTACCTGATCCGCGAAGGGTTCATTTATCAAATCACCCACGACCATTCTCTGGTCAGCGAGCAATTGCGGGCGGGTCTCATTACGCGTGAGCAAGCAAAGGTCCATGAACGCAGGAACGTCATCACGAGGAGCGTCGGGTACCAGGAGTACGAGGACGTGGACAGCTTCGCTTTCGCGACAGCCCCCGGGGACATGCTGGTCATCTGCAGTGACGGACTTCATGGAAAGCTAACAGACGAGGAAATTTCCAATAAATGCGGGACCTTGGGCTGCGCTGCGGTGCACGATCTCATCGCTGCGGCGAATGCCTGCGGCGGGGACGACAACATCACCGCCATCGTCGTGAAGATCCCGTAAGGCCGGCCAGCTAAAGTTAAGGTACGGGGTTCCGAACAACCCCGCATGAGACGTGTCACGATCATGATCATCCCGGACGGGGCCAGCTCGGCCCGGCAATTTCATTTGCCGCGCTTCGTGGTCAAGTTCGCGTCCCTTGCGGGCATGCTTGCCCTTTCTGTCGCCGGATTTTTTGTGGTCGACTACATGGAGCTTGTGAAGCTCCGCCACAATGTTCGCGCGATCTCGGCAGAAAACGAGGGCCTGAAGGGCGAAGCCCGGATCCTCGAAAACAATCTTGAGGATGTGAAAAGGTCGTTGCGAAGGGTGAACGATTACGCGGCCAAGCTGTCTGACCTTACTCAGCTGCGGGTACGCAGCGTCAGCAAGAAAACCGGCATCGGACCGCTCTCCATGGAAGAGTACCAGCGCTCCACTGCGCAGGATCTCCGGCAAAAAGCCAGTGGGGCTTACCTGCCTGTCGGTCTGAATCTGGACAAGCTCGCCTTCCGCACGGCATTTGATCGCCTCGGGTCACTCGGCTCCGACGCCGAAAAGAGCGCCATTGAACTCCAGCAGTTATTGTCGAACATGAGCCAACATCAGAACATGTTGTCCTCAATTCCGGCCGTGAACCCGGTAAACGGCTGGATCACCTCGGGATTTGGCCGGCGGATCTCGCCCTTCACGGGTGACCAGGCTCAACACAAGGGACTCGACATCGCTTCGCCAATCGGCACGCCGATCTTCGCCCCGGCTGATGGGGTCATCGTATTCACCGGGGCGAAAGAAGGTTTTGGAAATTTCATTATGATTGCACATGGTTACGGTATTGTTAGCGCGTACGGGCACAATGCGCAGAATCTGGTGCAGCCGGGGCAGGCAGTGTCTCGCGGAGACCAGATTGGCACCGTCGGCATGACAGGACGCACAACTGGTCCGCACCTTCATTACGAAGTCTGGGTCAATGGCAGGACTGTCGACCCGAAACGCTTCATCCTCGACATGGAAGATAACTCTTCCATTTAAGTTGAATCCTTAATTATAACATTAACTTGCCTCAGAATTCCCTGGGGTTCAGGGCGCGGTCTCTTCGCGCGCTCACATATGGGAAGCCCAAGCCATGATGGACATGCTCAAAAAGATTTTCGGGTCCAAGAACGAACGCGAGATTCGACGCATCCGCAATGTTGTGGCCCGGATCAATGAGCTTGAGGCTTCCGTCAGAGCACTCCCGGATGAGGCTTTCCCGGCGAAGACGGCTGAGTTTCGCGAACGGATCGCGCGCGGCGAGACCCTGGACGCGATCCTTCCGGAGGCGTTCGCCACGATTCGGGAGGCAGCACGACGGGTCCGCGGCGAACGCCACTTCGACGTCCAGCTGATTGGCGGGATTGTCCTTCACGAGGGCAAGATCGCAGAAATGAAGACGGGTGAGGGGAAGACCCTCACCGCGACGGCCCCTGTTTACTTGAACGCGCTGACTGGCAAAGGCGCGCATGTCGTGACGGTCAACGACTACCTCGCGACACGTGACGCTGACACGATGGGCAAGGTTTACGCCTTTTGCGGCATGACAACGGGAAAGATCCTTCATGGGCTGAGCGATGAACAGCGTCGCGAATCTTACGCGTGCGACATCACTTATGGCACCAACAACGAATTCGGGTTCGACTTTCTGCGCGACAACATGAAAACGGAAGTCGCCCGCCTCGTTCAGCGTGGACATAATTTCGCGATTGTCGACGAGGTGGACTCCATCTTGATCGACGAGGCACGCACGCCATTGATCATTTCCGGACCTACGGAGAGCAACCTCTCCCTGTTTGTTATCGTCAATGCTGCGATTCCAGGCTTGCAGAAAGATTCTGATTACATTGTAGACGAGAAGGCTCGCGCGGCGATGCTCACCGAAGATGGCATCTCAAAACTTGAGAAACGTCTTCGCGTCGAAAACCTCTACGATCCCAAGAATATTGACGTCCTCCACCACGTACAGCAGGCCTTGAAGGCCCACGTGATATTCAAGAAGGATGTCGATTACGTCGTCCGTGACGGCAAAGTTGTCATCGTTGATGAGTTCACCGGCCGCCTGATGCCTGGACGCCGCTATAGTGATGGACCTGTCTCTTATACACATCTCCGAGCCCACGAGACGC
>CAWUNT010000008.1:0-16550 GCA_963923405.1 uncultured bacterium
AGGACACCACCCTTTCACGGTGGATACGGGGGTTCAAATCCCCCTGGGGACGCCACTAAATGCAAAAAGGCCTCCGCTTGCGCGGGGGCCTTTTTTTGTCTTTTCCGGCTCACGTCTCAGACGTCAAAACCATTTATTCAGGGTGCTGGCGCGGGCGGGAATAAAACCGCGTTGTAATTTGAGATTTTAACTTCAACCCGGTCGACTCGCACCAGTGGAGGACTGGCGGTGGCCGCGCGGTTGAAATTAATCCTCGGGGAAACGCAACTCATGACAATTTCCAGGCTGTCGCTTGTCCTGCCGCGAGTCGACAAATCTTGCACATCGACAGGCGCAAAGGTGAACTTGCGGTTTTGCGGTGCCCCAGGCGCGCAATCCCCGTCGTCAGTACCGAGGCTGACCGAACTCAACAGCCGTTTTTGAGAATCGAAAAAGTTGCCGGTCAACGTGCACTTGTGGATTTTCGACAAGTCCTGCGACCATGCCCTGTTTGCGGCATTGTTGTTGATGATGTAGCCTTTGGCGTTGCCGTTCAGCGAGATGAACACATCCGGGATCTGTAACTCACCCTCTGCGTTCAGCGCTGCCTCGACTGATTTAACGTTCTGGGCCGCGCTGAACGACAGCTTGGTTCCGTGGTTGTCTGAAGGACCCTTTCCGATCGACTGGATCACAAACTCCGGGCGCTGCGACTCGTTACCTACCGCGTAGTCGAAAATGGCCTCCGTGAACGGCCCCTTGGAAACCGGGCTTCTAAAATCGGCTACAAAACCAGTCAGATTGGTCGGTGGAGCCATGAAGGGCATGTAAGTTGAGTGGTATATCCCGTTAGCCGACGAGTCTTTGATCGCCATCAATACCGGCGATAACACAATCCGTAGTTTTTGGCCGGCATATCCCTCATCTTCCACGCAAAGTTCGTACTTCTGGTTGGCCTGATCTCTCAGCGCAAGGTACGCGTCGGGTTCCGGAGCCCTCGCCCAGGTGAAACACTCAGGTGCGCTGGAGGTCCTGCACGCAGTTCCCGCCTTGCGTGTACCTTTCTGCAAGGAGTACTTCAGGTACATGGTATTCTTGTCCAGCCCGTCAAAGTTCACCGCATCCTTCACGGTCACGTTGAAACATTTGGCAGCAGTCGAGTCGAGTCTGGTCACAGTGAACCGGCGATCGGCGGGCGCCACGCTGGCGATGAAAGCATTGACTTTGTGGAAACAAGTGTCAGTTCGCTGGGCGTTGAAGGTGTTGATACACAGGTTGTACCAGTATCCACCAATGGCAAGGTCATTCATCTGCGCGGCGGTAGGAGTCAGTCCGGTGAATACATGCTGGTTGGCGTTGCTCTGGTTGGCGTTGCTACCGTTCCTGTGCGCAAACGAGTATCTGTACGAGACGACGGGTGTTCCTGGCGGTCGGATCTTGGCGGCGAACGAATCACTGGATGCCGCATCTTGTACCATCGAACCCTCAACGGAACCGCCGTCCGGGTCAGATTGACCGGTGGACAGGACGGTACCTTGTTGACCACCGCAAGCCCCGAGGGCGAGCAACGTAATCGCTGACAAGTTCGCGCCCAGAAACTTGACGGCGAAATTTCGCATTGACGTCAACTGATCGAAAGTCATGACTCCCCCTCGTTTCCTATATTGCCGATAAGGCGACGTCGGTCCGCCAACCTGTGAACTTTAGGAATATTGGTCCGTTGGACCGGCGATGGTTCCAAAAAAATAAATAATTTAGTTATCATGCTAGGTTACAGGTGGTCGTTCCTTGAATCATGCCAGCATGAATGGCGCCTCGAATCATCCGGCAGTCCTCGTTGACCCATGGTCCGGACGCCACCCGCGCAGGGGCACTTTTACATGTCCGTTGTGGTTCTCCCCCTGCCTCTGTTACCTTGTTTACAGGACCGTACATATTTATGGCTTGTTCATCAAAGGTGGCGGGGGACGTGTCATGCTTAATCAGTTGCACATCAACGGACTCGCGATCATCGAGTCCTTGAAAATCGACTTTTCCAAGGGATTCAATGTCATCACCGGGGAGACCGGCGCGGGTAAGTCGATTTTGATCAAGGCGCTTAACTTGCTTCTTGGTGCCAAGGCCTCGGCAGAGGCGGTACGTCACGGGCGTGACGCGGCCTCCGTGAGCGGGCAGTTCGTGTTGCCCGCCAATCACAAAGTGACGGCCTGTCTCGAATCTTACGGGATCCCCTTGGAATCAGCCGGCACCCATGAAACCGGCAAGGAAATGCAAACGGTGATTGTCCGGCGGGTCCTCTCCGCAAAGGGAAGGTCCCAGGCATGGATCAACGATGTGCCAGTGACCTCCTCGACGCTTCGTGAATTCGCCGACGCATTGATCGATGTTTTCGCCCAGCATGAAAATCACAAGTTGCTTGATGCCGATGGACATCTGGCGGTGCTGGACCAGTTTCTAGATGACAGGACCCTGCCCGCGAAAGTGGAAGGAGCCTGGCAGACCGTCTCGGACAATGTGGCGATCCTGAGACGGCTGGTGACGGATCTTGCCTTGAAGCAGCGCGATGCTGATTACCTGGCATTCCGTTGTGATGAGCTCAGAAAATTCGACCCTTCCGTCGAGGATTTTGAGAGGACCAGGAAATTTTGCGATCAGTCGCGTCACATCACCTATCTTGTGTCGTCATTGCGCAAGGCGGCGGCCATGGTCGATGAGGGCGCCGGGGAAACGTCGATCGAACGCCTTTTGCGGGAAGCCGGCCGTGTTTTGCAACAAGCAGCAACCAAGGTTCCAGGTTTGCAGTCCATCGCGGATCAGGCGTTCGCCGTCGCCGAAAAAGCCAGTGAGTTGAGTTATTCCATCGGCAACGAACTTTCGAACCTCGATACGAGCGAAGAGGATCTGGACGCGGCTCAATCCCGGTTGTCTGGTTATCAAGGCCTGTTCCGGAAAATGGGGGTCCTTGACGCCGAGTCGCTCGTGGCCTCATGGCAGCGGATGGAAGAGGAGACAAAATTCCTTGAGTCAGCGGCCAGGGATGCCTTGGACTTGTTCGGCCGGATTGAGAAGGCGATTGTCCATTACAAGGAACTCGCGGCTTTTCTGACAAAGGCGCGGGAAAAGGCTGCGCAGAAGGCCAGCAAGGCTGTTGGCAAGGAGCTTTCGGAACTCGCGATGAAAGACGCGAAACTGGAAGTGGAGTTTATTCCTGTTCACGGGCTGTGCGGTGAGGAGATTGACATGTCCTGTCTCGGGGAAGGTATGAGCAGGCGATGGGCTGAGGAGATTCTGCCTCAGTTATCCGGGGTTTCGTCGTCAGGTTGCGAGAAAGTTCAATTCTTGTTGTCAGCCAACCCTGGTGAGCCCGCCTTGCCGCTTCACAAGGTTGCTTCAGGCGGGGAAGTCTCACGCATCATGCTGGCTCTTAAAAAGGCCCTGTCCACGGGCGCAGATACTTGCATCCTTGTATTTGACGAAATTGATACGGGGATTTCGGGGCGTGTTGCTGACATTGTCGGAAGGAAGCTTGCGGAATTGTCGCAGGGATTCCAGGTGATATGCATTTCGCATCTGCCGCAGGTTGCGGCATACGCGGACACGCATTTCCTCGTGCACAAATTTGGTTCCAGCAACCGGACCGAGTCGACCATCACACGCCTTGATCCGGAAGCCAGCCGAACCGAAATCGCGAGATTGCTATCAGGTGATGAACTGACGGAGTCAAGCCTTGCGCATGCGACGACGTTGCTGAAAAAAGCGCGTCAAGAGGTACAAAAAAGCGGGCAGCGCCACTAGTGTCGGGTCGATCGTTCCCCTGCCCCTCTGTCCTTTAATTGTCGCGCAGCCTCCAAACACGGCATCCCCGGTCAATTCATCACGGGGGTAAAGGTAGGTGATGCCATCAACGTCATCCTGGGCAAGGGATGCTTTTTTACGTTTGCTCGCGTCATAGTACATGAGCGCGCTTGTGTCGGAAGAGTGCCCGAGTCCAAGAATGTGACCGATTTCATGGGCAATAACATCCACGACAAGTTCTTCATTGAGGGTTTTGACGTTTGCGGCGGCCCCCTCCTCTGCGTTGAGAATGAGAACCCCGTAATTCAGTCTCCCTTTGCTGTCCACCTGCTGACCCGTCGCAACACCGGGTATGACGGCCGGGTTCAGTCCAACGGCAGCCATGCTGGTCACGCAGTGCACTGTCGGTGTTGTAGTCGCGGTGCCGGCAAGAGCTTCGTTGATCGTCGTTGTACTATCGTCCCCGCGTCTCAGTAGAATTCCAAAGGTCGGGACTTCGTTCCAAACGTTGATGGCCTTGTCCATCAAATCGTTTACTTCATCTGGACAGTTATCCGGGTTGATGTGCAACTCAAGCTCAGTTCCCGCCCACCCCTTTACGGCCTTGCTTGCTCCGATAAGGGTGAACGCGAATGCGCCGTTTGAGAACATGAGCGCGGTCATGGCGACAAGCCAGACGACTACGGGCAGTTGTGTCATGCGATTGAACATGCCGGGACTCCTCAAGATTTTACCCATGCCGCAGTCAACATGAGACTGAATGATCTTTTCGTCGCCGACAAAGGTCCGTGGATCAACAAGTCCGCGCCAGTCCGGAGTCTTGAATAATTCCACGCTGAGCCGAGTTGCCATGCGAAGGTAGAGGCTGTTACTGGCTGGTCAGGCTGAATGAATACGGAAGAGGACTCTCCATTGTTCAACGTCTCTGTTCCGGTCCCTGTGCCATTAACTGTGTATTGGAGAAGAACAGGACCGGCCGAAAAATCGAACACACCGGTGATGTTCGTCACATACGGCGTGCCAATCGCAAGCAGCGAAGTTTTTGACGATTTGCTGCTGGACTCCACTGCCGAAAGGCTTTCTGGCATGTAGTGCAGCCACGGGCTCAGCAGGACCTTGCTGACGGGCAAGTGATATTGAACATGCAAGTGATAGAAGGAAGTGCCTGCTGTGTTTCGATCCCCGGACGGCTTGCTGGTCAATTTCATGAGTTGCCAGGAAGTGGCCCCGGCACCTAATTCGATGGACTTCGGTTTGGCAGCAAAAAGGTCAGCGGGAGTGAGACTCAACGAGCCCACCAGGAAAAATAAGAGCCTCGTCGCAAGGGACATCAATACCCTCCCGGGGAGATTATTGGCGCACGCTAAAACGGGCGCGCACGCTGACAACAAGATCTACAGGCTTGGATTCTACCACAGGGGCCCTCGTACCATCTCCCCCGTCAGCCGCTGCTCCCGCCATCATCATTTCACGGCCTCCAAATTTAGAGACCGGGTACCGACTGCCTCCCTCGTTCTCAGTGATGCTCAGGATTTCCCCAACCTTGACGCCACCCCCGGTAGCGACTTTGGTGGCTTTTGAGGCGGCATCCCTGGTGGCAGCCTCAAGGCAGGATTCTCGCTCGGATTTCAACTTTGCAGGAGAAACGAACGTTTCAAGGGCACCGACGTTTTCAGCGCCGTGTTGGCTCGCCTGGGCGATGATTTCCCCGATTCGAGCCAATTCGGATGTCTCGAATCGGGTCGTCATGGTTGCACGGAAACCTTTGGTGACCCATTTTTTGTTCTCGTATTGGCGCTCCTCATTGACGGAGTAATTCAAGGTCTCGGACTCAAAGTCCTTCAGTGCGAGCTCCTTGATTTTGCCTTTAAGTGCCTCGTGCTCCGTAATAACCCTCTCAGAGGCCTCACGCGGTGTCGCAAGCACTCTGGTCGATGAGACGGAAACAGCCGCGCGGTCTTGAATGACCTTGTGCAGGCACTCGCCGGTGACAAAAATCCCGTTGTCGTTTCCCTGGGATTGGAGAGGTGGAGTCAGTCCGGGCCTCGCGCACGCCGAAAGATAGACCAGGATGCAAATTGACTGGACTACGGCGGATTTCATTTCAGGGTTCCTTTCTGTCTCTTTTTTCGCGGCGATGCCGTGAGTTTATCATATTCAGGTTGTCTCCTTGCTGATCGCCTCAAGCCGACCTTGGAATCCCTCTTGCAATAAAAATGAAAGGGGCCCGCACTCGTAAGTGCGGGCCCTTCACAAGCAGAAAACGGGGCGGGGTCAGGTCATCGGCGGGGGCAACAGCCAGAACTTGAGAACTTCAGTAACGGCGGGAGCAAACCAAAAACCTTGCAATCCAACACTCAAGGGGGATCCCCCGACCGCAGCGATCAGCTGCAGCCAGTGGTTCCACCACAAGAATCGCACTTCAGGCACGCGCCATTGCGGACCAGAGTCATGGCTCCGCATTCCGGGCACGGATCACCTTCGTAACCCTTCATCTTTGCCGCGCGTACGGTGTTGAGACCTTTCTTGGCAGCGATCTTTTCGGCCATGCGATCAAACTCTTCCTCGGAGAGGACGACCGGCACTTTCTTTTCCCCGCCGGCCTGGAGTCCGCCAGCCGCTGCGTGTGCGCTGTGATGCCCGTTTCCATTGCTTGACGCCATGGTAATGGCGGGAATCTCATCATCCTCTTCAGTAGTTTTGTTTGCATGGGCTTTCGATTTCGGGGCGTCGATCTCATCTGGCGCGACATGAACCAGATCCGTGCGGCCCAGGTAATTCAGGGCCAGGTCGCGGAACATGAAGTCGATGATGGAGGTCGCACGGCGCAGGTTGTCATGACCGGTTACCGGGCCGTTCGGCTCAAAACGGGTGAACGTGAACACATCCACGTACTCTTCCAAGGGAACACCGTACTGAAGACCAAGGCTGACCGCGATGGCGAAGCAGTTCATGATCGAGCGCAGCAGAGTCCCTTCCTTGTTGAGGTCGAGGAAGATCTCACCAACTTGCCCGTCCTCGTACTCGCCTGTGCGGAGGTATACCGTGTGGCCGCCAATCTTGACCTTTTGGGTGTAGCCACTGCGCTTGCTTGGCAGAGGACGGCGCGTGCGGACGTATTCCTTGACGATCTGGGTGGTGATCTTCTTGATCTGCTCCGTCTTCGGCTCCGCATGATCGATGATGTCGAGCCATTCGGTGGCCGTAGCGTTGAGCGGCTGGCTGAGCTTCGACCCGTCGCGGTAGAGGGCGTTGGCCTTGAGCATCATGTTCCATGACTTCCTGTACGCGTCTGCGACATCGCTCAGGTTCGCCTCGAACGGCAGGTTGATGGTCTTGCTGATCGCGCCGGAGATGAAGGGCTGGGCAGCCGCCATCATGCCGATGTGGTTTTCGGCCGCGATATAGCGGACACCCTTCCGGCCGCACTTGTTGGCACAGTCGAAGACAGGCAGGTTCGCGGCTTTCAGGTGTGGAGCCCCTTCCACCGTCATCGTCCCGCAAACGTATTCGTTGGCGGCCTCGATATCTGCTGGTGTGAATCCTAGGAGCTTCAGGATGTTGCAATCCATGGGCTCGATGTCTTCTTTTTTGAGGCCAAGCTTCGTGGTGCAGAATTCCTCGCCGAGGACCCACTTGTTGAAGGCGAACGTGATGTCGAATGCTTGGGGCAGCTCTTTCTCAACAGCAGCAATCGCTTCGTCGGTGAAGCCTTTGGCTCTGAGCGCCTCGTGGCCAATGGCCGGTGCACCCTTCAGTGTCCCGCGGCCAAGGCAGTAGGCGATGATGTCAGCCGTCTGTGCGTCAGAGTAACCAAGGTTCTTGAGCGCGACCGGGATCGACTGGTTGATGATCTTGAAATAACCGCCACCGGCCAGTTTCTTGAATTTCACAAGGGCGAAGTCAGGCTCGATGCCCGTCGTGTCGCAGTCCATGAGAAGGCCGATTGTTCCCGTCGGAGCAATGACTGTCGTCTGGGCATTGCGGTAACCATGCTTTTCGCCAAGGGCCAGGGCGTCGTCCCAGGCCTTTTTCGCGGCCTTGCTCAAGGCGTCCGGGCAAAGCTTGTGGTTGATCTCAAGCGGCTTGATGGTCAGGCCTTCATACTTGCCGTTCGCATGCGCCGCCGCATGGTGGTTGCGGATGACGCGGAGCATGTCCTTCTTGTTCTTTTCAAAGTTGGGGAACGCGCCGAGTTCTTTTGCCATCTCGGCACTGGTCCGGTAGCTCTCGCCGCACATGATCGCGGTGACGGCGCCAGTGATGGCAAGTGCTTCCGGCGAGCCGTACGGGATGCCCATGCGCATCAAGACGGCGCCGATGTTGGCATAACCGAGGCCGAGGGTGCGGAAGTCCCAGCTCTTGCGGGCGATTTCCTTGCTCGGGAACTGGGCCATTTGCACGGAGATGTCGAGGATCACCGTCCAGATGCGCGATGCGTGGATGAACGCTTCGATGTTGAAGCCATTCTTCTCGTCATAGAAAGTCAGCAGGTTGAGAGAAGCCAGGTTGCAAGCCGTGTCATCAAGGAACATGTATTCCGAGCACGGGTTCGAAGCATTGATGCGCCCGTCTTGCGGGCATGTATGCCATTCGTTGATCGTTGTGTCGAACTGCACACCAGGATCTGCGCATGACCACGCGGCGTAGACGATCTTGTCCCAGAGTTCCGTCGCTTTCACCGTGCGCATGGTTTCGCCCGTCATGCGGCTCTTCAGGGCCCATTCGGTGCCTTTTTCGACGGCGTCCATGAATGAGTTCGGGATGCGGACAGAGTTGTTGGAGTTCTGGCCGGAGACCGTTGAGTAGGCTTCCGAGTTCCAGTCCGTGTTGAATGTCTCGATCTCGAGCTTGTAATTGCCTTGCTTCGCCAGGTCGATCACGCGCTGGATGTAATTCAGCGGAACATGCGCCTTGCGAGCCTTGGCCATGGCTTCGCGCAGTTGCTCGTTCTTGGCCGGATTGAAGCGATCGTCAGATTTTGACGCGTCGGCTGGCACGGAGCAGGCTTTCAGAATTGCGTTCAGGTTTTCTTCCATGGCCTTGGAACCAGCCACGAGCGAGGCGACCTTCTGCTCTTCCTCCACCTTCCACTCGATGAAGTTCTCGATATCCGGATGATCGAGGTCCAGACAGACCATCTTTGCTGCGCGTCTGGTCGTGCCGCCCGACTTGATGGCACCAGCCGCACGGTCGCCGATTTTCAGGAATGACATCAGACCCGACGAAACGCCACCGCCGGAGAGAGGCTCGCCCTCGCCGCGGATGCTGGAGAAGTTGGTTCCGGTACCGCTGCCGTACTTGAAGAGTCGGGCCTCGCGGGTCCAGAGGTCCATGATGCCGCCTTCGTTGACCAGATCATCGCCAACGGCCTGAATGAAGCAAGCATGTGGCTGCGGACGCTCATAGGCACTGGTCGATTTCTGGAGGCGATTGGACTCAGGGTCGACAAAGTAATGACCCTGGCCAGCACCCTTGAGGCCATATGCGAAATAAAGGCCGGTATTGAACCACTGCGGGCTGTTCGGCGCGCACATTTGATTGGCGAGCATGTAGCAGGTTTCGTCATAGAACGTCGCCGCGTCCTCTTCGCTGTCGAAGTAGCCGTAACGGGTACCCCAGTCTGTCCAGCAACCAGCGAGGCGGTGGAAGACCTGACGGCTGTCTGATTCGGCTCCGATTTTCGGGATCCCGGCGCGGCGCAGGTATTTTTGGGCAAGAATGTCCGTAGCGACCTGGCTCCAATGTTCGGGCACCGTGACTTTCATCTGGCGGCTGGCTTTGCTGCCGTCTGAATTCTTCAGTTCCGAAGTCCGTTCCACGAACTTCAGCCCCTCGTAGGGTTGGCCTTTGGTCTTTACGAAATGCCTTTTGAATTTCATGCCTGCACTCCTTGTGACGGCATAGTGAATCAGTTTTCTGGCAAAACTTGGCCAAGGCGGTCTAAAACCGCTTTTTTCCTTGTCTCGCCGGGGTGTTGTAGAGGAACCAGCTAAAAATAATGATAGCCACCACGCGGAGGCGATGTCAACGGTCGACACACAAAATATGGTGTCCACAATTTATCCACAACACCATAGGTTGTGTGTTGTTTTTATGCAGGGTTCGCTATCGTACCGAAACAACTACAAGTTCGTATTGTTTTTCGAAACGAGCCATATGGTTTTCCAACAGGTTATCCACAAGGCCTGAAATTGATGTGAAAATACTCAATCTAGAAGGCAACAACTCGGGGGTTGCCAGCTGCTTTTTCCTGCCGCTCGATCTCGTGGGATCGCCATTCGGGGACCTCGCGCGAAGGATTTGACGCAGATGGCTTGGAACCATTGGTGGCCAATGGTTTCCGAAGAGACGCCATTCGCTTTTCAGAAAGATAGACCTGGACCGGGAGTGATACGGTCTGGTCGCGACTGACCCGCAGCACTTGGCTTGATCGACGCCGGTCGCCATCGACTCCAGTGGACATGACATACTGAGCAAGTTGGTATTGGCCCGTTACGAGTGGCATGCGCGTGGGGCGGTCCAATGCGATGTCCAGGGTCACACCCGATAACGAAGGATCCTGGGCTTCAACGCGCAACAAATCAGTTATCTGACCCTTGATGTGAACGGGCTTGGGAATAATCTCCAAGTAACCGATATGCACTTCAAGGTCTCTCACGCCCTTTGGGATTCGATGGCGGATGTTCCTTGAACCCTCTACGCCGACAAATACTTCAGGCTCGAAAAACAAAAGTGGTACGTCCGTTACACCCGTCGTGAAGGGAAACGGTTGCGCAGGCTGATAGAGCCTTACCTCCAGGTCACCAAGACAATTCCATTCCCAGGGAGAGCAGCCTTGATCGACTGTGACGCTCCGGGCCGGCAAATCCAGCTTCTCACCTTCTTCGAGTTCGACGACCTTAGGTTGGTTTGAACCGCTCAGCCGCAGCATGGTTTTGCCAGGTAACACCGCGTAGCGTTCGTTCAGGCTGAACCAGTGGCCATCGTTCACTTCCACAAACAACGGCGTACCACGAATTTGCGAGGATAACTCAAGATCGATTTTGGATGAGGTCTCCACTTTGATGAAAGCAGGAGTGATCACGCGTTTTTCGCCCTCGGAAAGGCTCACGAGCATCTTCGTGCCGTTGACCTCGACTTCATAATCGCCTGGCAGGAGAAAAAGCCATTTGCCGAAATCCTGCTTTTCCGTAACGGACACAAGATCAGTAGTCGGTGAGACGAAATAGCTGAGATCGGATGGCGTTTCAGGGGTCGATTCAACCTTGATCGCGGAGAGGAGGTGGCTCTTCACATCGATCTCACCGGAGGAACGGCCAAATTGCAGGGACAGTGGGACCATGCCAACGAGGATGTCGTGGCTCTCACCGATCATGCTCAAGCTGAACCGGTTTGAGAAGTACTGGCGCGACCGGGTCTTTTCGGCGCGCTCGCACTGGATTGAGAACTTGTCATCCTCGCCGGGTGCCATGGCAGGTAGGAAGTTGATCTGGTGGGCAACCAGTTTCTCACGTTTGCCAGCATAGACGCGGACTGGCTGGCTGGAGCAATCTGCGAGAACCAGATAACGTCCGGCGGGCAGCTTCACGTCTTCATTGAAAGTACCCACATGCTCTGAAACGAGCTGCATGGGGCTTTCGGAGTCAACGCGGTAGATTTCATACAGGCCACCAGCAAGTCCGCTGACATGCAAGTACCCGTAACTCCCACCCAACCTGCAGCCTGAAAGTCCCAGCGCTGCAGCAAAGGTCAGGGCAAAAACACCGCGGAACGCCTTGGCTGTGGTGTCGGGTTCAGAATGAGAAGTGGGTTGCGGCGCCAATTTGGTAGTTCTGAAAGCTGCCAAGCCCGAAATACACCCGCGGACCCACCTTGATCCCGGGCGTGACTTCCCAGTCGCCGCCTGCGTGAGCGGACAAGATGGCCCCTGTGGCCTGCGCGGATGTCGGGGTTTCAAACTCATCAAGGGGGTCAAGATACACGAAAACCAGCCCTGCTTCCACCCCTGCCACGGCGGTCCAGCCCTTGAAGCGAGCCTGTTTCATGTGTCCCTCGAGTCCGGCATGATAGCCTTGCCAGAGTCCCCTGTAGGGTTTCGAGTCGTATGTTCCGGCAACGACAATCGGGTTGAAGCGGAAAGTCCCCTTGAGCCTGAGCCTCTTGCTTTTGCGGAGGTTCAGCACGGAATTAGGCACATTTACCCCGACCATGATGTCCGAACCGCCTGTCCTTCCCGACCCCGAGCTTGTCCAGCCTGAGCCACTCCGGTCAGCCCAAACCAGGTTTATCGAGGTACCGATGACCAGATTGTCCTTGAGGAAGCGTTCCGTGTTACTTGGCTCCGGTTCCGCTTCGACGGCCATTTTCTGGGCTTCTTCAGGTGCCTTGGCAGCCTCTTGGGGCGCCGGGGACGGTATCGGTTCTGCCGGCGTCGGCGATGGCGTAAGGCTATCCGCGGGCACAGGGTCCGCCTTGGTCGAATCATTGGCGGTTTCTGTAGGGCTTCCTGCAGGGGCTGCGGGGGGCGCCATGTCTTCCAATCCTTTTGCGCGCGCGGCGCCGGCACCCAGAAACAATACTGTGGCGATGAGGGCTGATTTTGTCACGCGAGGCATTGGGCTCTCCTGCGTCATCGTTCAAAGAAGCAAGTTCAAGTGCATGGCATAACGGCGGTCCGAGAGAATCTCGTCCTGGCCCGCCGCGGTTCCAAGTTGCTCGGCATATGTAGCGAGGCGCAGCTTCAACAGCATGATGTCCAGCTGCAATCCGGCCGTCCATTCTCCCTGGTGCAACCCGGCCTGCAACTTGAAGAACTCTCCGAGTCCGTATTCCGCGCCAAGATTGACTTTCTTGCTGTAGTGGACCTTGTGGTTGATCGCCACCACGTCCGCGTTGACACTCACATACTGGGCACTCGTCTTGACGGGTTTGAAACTGATCCCGGTATTGACGGAAGGCTGGCGTGTCTTCGGCGCTCCAGTAGTTCCATTTCCGGTGTCCACGGCTTTGAAGGATGTTCCTCCGACGTCCAGCACACTGATTCCCAGGGTTGTGCTGTTCTTTGCGTCTGGACGGAACAAAATGCCGGTGTCAAACCCGAGTCCATAACCTCCCAGCACATAGTCTTCGAGGCTGCCGGATCCGCTGGATCCATTGGTCAGGTTGTCGAGGCTGTCAATGTCAAAGGAGCGGTCAACGCCCATTTGCCCCAGGGCTTTGACGTTGAAACCCGCGGCCAGCCTGTCGCGAAAGAACGAAAAGGCCATCCCGACCGGCAAGTAGAGCCGAGGACCCGCATTGACGTCGAATGTGATGTCATTGTGAAACGTGAGTTGGGTTGGCATTTCAATCGCGAGCGCAAACCCGAAGTGCGGCATGACAAAAAACGGTTCCAACCCGAGATTGAACCCTAGTGGCTTCCCGCCTTGCTTCTGGATGAGTTCTATGGTCGCGTCAGTGCTGCCGGATCCACTGCTCGCAAACGAAGAAATGTCGGAGACTGCGTTGGTCGTGTTTGCGGAAACCTCTCCGCGTAACGACAGGACCTCAAACGTCCAGGTATTCAGCCAGGCAAGGCCCGCTGGGTTGTAGTACAGGGCATTGAAGTCATCCGCTTGCCCCACGAAGGCGTTGCCCATGCCGAGCGGCCTCACGCCAGAATGAGTCCAGCGCAACTCGTTCGCTTCTGCTTGCTGCGACCAGGCAGCAGCCATCGTGGCAGCGACCAGGAATTTCACGCAGGCCGTCCAGGCAGCGTGGCGCATGGAAAATCCCCCGGTTGAATGTGAATCGTGACGATGAATCCATTAGACTTTAACACAATCGGTTTTACTTGCGAACGGGCCGATATTGCTGGAAGAACTTTTTGAGTGATAGGATCAAGTCCTCGTCTGGCTAGGGGAGACGCCATGTCAAAAGCCGATGTCGCCGCGGAGCGCAAAGAGCAGATCGTGCGGGCAACCGTCGATTGCATTGCGAAGTTTGGATATCACAATTTTTCAATGCAGGACGTGGCGCGCACAGCCGGAGTCAGCAAGGGCATCATCCATTATTATTTCCTGAACAAGGATGAACTCATGATGTCGGTCCTCGACAAGGTCGCGGGCGATATCGAGGAGGTCCTGCAGGCAGACATGGCCACCATCGAGGATCCGGTCCGGAAGATGGAAATCTTCGTCAATGTTTGCTTCGACGTGGTTCGCAACACTCGAGAATATTATCAGGTGAACATGGACTTCTGGACGCAGATCAACCAGAAGGAAGAAGTTCGGTCCGTCATTGCCCGCCACTACGCTAAATTTCGCGAAACTGCCGCGTCCGTCGTCCGTCAGGGCGTGGAGGCAGGGAAATTTCGCAAGGTTGATCCAGTCCAGTACGGTTCTTACGTGATCGCGGTGATTGACGGGCTCAGCTTGCAATGGCTGTTTGATGAGAAAGTCTTCGACTACGACGGAATGGTCAAGGTTGCGCGTCAGCTTGTGATTGAAGGTTTGTTGCCCGGCCGTCAAGGCTAGGGACAGAAGGCCGGGGACCGAAGGAAAGCAAGCACAGGAAGGTTCAAAGTTGCTCGAGGCTCTCGAAAGAATATCGTCCGGGCAGAAGCTTCCCCTACCCGCTGAACGCGATGCCCTTGACGAGCTCGAGGCCTTCGAGTGCTGGAAACCCATCTTCCGCTACCTTGATCAGGTGATCGCTTCGGGCGGCCCCTCTCTTGCTCTCGCCTACGCGCGCTCGATTCGGATGCGTTTGCAATATTTCGATGACGTGACAACAGCTCAAGCCTTGGCTGCTGACCTGGTCCGGAGGTGTCGCCTCGACTTCTCTGGTTTCCGTGAGGCCGTTTTGTCGGAAAATGTGATTCCCGGAATGGCTGCGCGGCCTGAGGCTGCCATTCTCGATGCTGTCAGTGACGCGTTCAGTTCGGTCTCTGACCGTGTCCTGTGCCTCGACAGGCTGGTCTCGGTATACGAAAAGAAGCTTTTCAACGAGACCCGGCTCCATCAAGTTTTCGAGAAGTTGATCCATATCGACCCGGACAACGTCAAAGCATTACGTTATTTCAAGGTCGTATTTTCGCAGAATGGTGATTGGGAGCAGGTATCTCGTGTCCTGAAGCGGTTGATCAATGTGGCCAAGTCGCCGCAGGAAAAATACCGGTTGGCCCAGGACCTGGCATATAACCTGGTTTACCATCAGGATCAGCCGCGCGATGCACTGGTCGTTCTTGACCGATATTGCCGCGAGAGCCCCCTCGACGTTTCACAGATCGAGTTTGACGCGGCTCAAAGAACGGGCGACGTCGACCGTTGTATCAACGTCCTCAAGGCGGCTCTTTCTCATGTCAGGGATGATGCCGGGCGCGCCATCATTCAATTCCGGATGGCAGGCCTTTTGCGGCAAGTTGGGCAGTCGAAGGAGTCTGAAAGGCATCTACGCGAGTCGATCGCTACGTGGCCGGTTTTTCTTGATCCCTTTGAGCCGTTGATCCAGCTGTTTCTTGAGGAACAGCGCTGGGCCGAAGTTGGCGCCACATTGAGCGAACTTGCGAACCGGATTGAGGATGCGGAACTCGTAGCCCAGATCCGTCACGCGGTCGCCCGGGTTCAAGCAGGCGCCCCGGGTGGTGTCAAATGAACGCAAATTCGACTTCCGGATCGACACCAATTTCCATTGGTTTTCGGGGATTCAATTCTCGCCTGATAACTCCCGATCGCGCCAGTCGCATTCTGGGACATCGTTATGAGGAAAATTACCTGAACCAGGCGATTGGCCAGAGTGTCCTTTCCTGGAAAGACACCACCCCGTCCAAACTTGCGATATTTGCCTCCGAACCCGAAATGGACGCCATTTCCCGTTGCGGTATTTGCGGGACGCTCGCGACTGCTTTCGGCGGGAGTCTTGAGCTGCACGAACTGAGTGAGCCTTTGGTCCGGGATCTCGTGAAATCTCATCTTGAAAGCTCCCATGATCCCTTGATGATCGTGTTGTTAGGTACGGAGAAGAAGCCGAAAGCATGGCCCCTGCCCGACTTCGGCAAGGTTGTCCCCATCGATCGCGCGACTGTGGCCAAGACCTCGCAACCTTTGACCCTGCCGGATCTGGGACGCTCGGGAGAATGGCTTCGGCTGGATCGCAAAGGGGGGATGGCATTTCTTGACGAGGCAATTCTTGCAACGACTTGGCAGACACCCGGATCTCGCGAGCATGGGTCTTTCGAATATAGCTGGGGTATATGGGCCGCGACATTCGCCCCAAGTCGTGATCCTGGAGAAATCCTGTCCGGTACATCGAGGGTTGTTCGGATAGAGACCGTCAAGATCACATCAGGTGGTGCGGGTTTTCTGGCCTTGGCCGGGGAGGCACGCGAAACGCTATCGCGATTTTTGGTGGAATTTGGCCAGAGTCCCGGCGCAACTCTTGCCATGTCTTTTCCAACTCCAGAGTCAGGGCGCTGGCTGTGCCAGGTGGCCGGCTTTCTTCCTGGGGGCGTCTCCAACCTGATTTTCACGGAAGAAGTTCACGGTTGGGGCCCGGCGTTCACATTTTTGCGTTTTGTCTCAGACTTTCCTCCGGGTTCACGTCTGGTGTTGATGCGTGATCTTTCCTCTGTTGATCTGGTGGAGATCTCATGAGGACCTCGGCTTTACGATTGAGTGGCATCGAAGTCCTGAGGATTGATGGGTCCGGGGTCGATGTCGGGGGCTTGGTCGCTGGATCCCGTGTAGTGATCCGTGAATTCATCGATTCCCTGCGTGTGATCAGTACAATCATCC